>DASUHN010000369.1 GCA_036273495.1 Acidimicrobiales bacterium
CGGCAGCCAACGACGCGCGCGGGAGCCGGTCCGAGGCGTCGCCACGAAGAGTGATGGGGATCGCTCCGTGACGAGCCGGCTATGGGACCAGCCGAGGAACTTCGGCGGGTCTCCGGCGGTGGCACCGCAATTCCCTGGCCGACCCCGCGTGTCATGTTTGTGTCACGCCGCCGGTTCGGGAGGGTCAGCTGAGGCCTCCGCGAGCCTGTAACCAGGGCAAACGTCGGGCGTGAGCGGCGGCAGGTATGAGCCTGCAAAGCCCTGTACCCGGGTTCGATTCCCGGCGCCGCCTCCACAAGAATGCCCTGGTAGAGTGCCATTTTCTGTGCCGACTCGAGCCACACAACCTCTGCAACATCTGGCCGAGGACACAAGCAGGACACAAGATGAGGACGCCGGACTTGGCGGTCGGGCCGGGGGCTGGTCGAGCGAGCCCTGAATTCGGACGATGCCGGCATCGACAGCCCGCTCGCGGGAGCGACGAGCCGGGCGACGAGACGGCGCGCGCGACGTGCTCACCCGCCGCCCGGCGCGTGCTGCTCGTTCAGCCGCCACCGCCAGATGGTGCCAGGGCGGGCGAGCCCTGCACCGATGCGAACTCGGTCACCTGCGTCGAGGGCGGTACCGAGAAGGATTCGTCGGTGCCGAAGTCCGAGAACCTGACGGTGACCACCTCCGTCCCGAGGGCCAGATTCGGTAGAACGTGCGACAGTTCGAAGCCCAGGGTCCACAGCACGACCCGCCCGGCGCTGTCGAGGCGGACCTCGCCGTGGATCACGACCAGGCCCAGCTCGGAGCGGAGCTGGTGGAGGGACTGGCGCTCGGGACCGGAGGCGAGCCCTTCGGCGCGGGCCAGGTTCACCGCCACCCGGTAGTCGCTGATCCCCGCCGGCGCGCCGGGGGTACCGATCACCTTGGGAGCTCCGGTGACCCCGCGCAGCTCGGCCAGCATCAGGGCCGGCGACAGGGACTGGACGAGACCGACCGGGCCGAGGGAGGTCGTTGACAGCTCGGGCTGGTCGATGGGCTCGACGGCGAGCCAGGGTCTGGACCCGAGTGGGGACGCGGTGGCGGCGGGCAGCCTTATGAAGAAGCGGGAATGGTCCACCACCAGCGCGACCGGACCCGAGACCAAGGCCCCGGGGGGCAGGGCCAGCTGCATCGACCCGCCGGCCGAAGCGAAAGAGAAAGTCCCGATGGCCGTGGTCGGGGGCGGCGGTCGGGTGCCCGGACCGTGGCCTTGGACCTCGGTCGTGATGCTCACCCGGGCACTGCCGGTCGCCTCGGTGACGTCGGGAGCGGACTGCACCCGCTGCAGGGGGCTCTGGGAACTGCCGCCGCCGGCCAGGGCCACGGCCACTACGGCGGCCATGCCCACGGCGCGCCCGCTGGGCTGCCAGCGGCGGGCGTCGGCGCGACGTCGGGATCTCGGCCGGGCCGGGAAAGGCCCGGTAGGCGAGCACCGGTGCCCAGGCCATGGACAGGATGACTGCGTCGACGGCCGCCAGGTTCAGCGCCTGGACGGCGGGGCGCAGGCGGGCCGCGGCGACGGCCTCGAGCGCGAGCACGTATGCGATCGATGGGGTCCACATCGCCAGCCCGAGTCCGAAGGCGCCGAGGTAGCCGCCGCCCTTCGGGGCCCGCACGGCGCGCCGGCGGGCTCCGGAGGCCACGAATGCGGCGGTGAGCGCGAGCACGACCGAGCCCACCGCGATCTCGATGGCGCCCATGAGCACGCCGGGGTCGTGGGGCACCACCCGGCCCGAGCCGAGCACGATGAGCAGGGCGGCCCCGCTGCCAACGGTGACCGCGGCCGCCCCGGCGCAGTAGGTGACGGCCAGGCGCATCCCCTTCGGGCGCGACAGGTACCACGCCACCGCCGCCAGCCCGGCTGGGAAGAAGCCGGCGGCGATGGCGAAGGGAATGGCTGATGCGACCATCAACCAAGACCTTCCCACCCTTCAGCGCTCGCCGCTGCCACGGCGCCCGGGCGGGTCTGCTCCTCGGGGAGCTGCCACTCCACAACCGCCTCCCAGCTCGGTCGCAGCTCGTCGGTCGAGAACCACCCCGGGACCACGGTGCCGTCCCCCCGTCGTAGCTGGTAGGCGGCCTGGCCGTCGATCTCGGCCGAGTCGGCGACACGAAAGCCGGACGACCAAGTCCCCTCGAAGCGGTTGCGGACCTCGACGGGGTCTCCGCCGCGGTGCTCGATCAGTGCCTGCACCTCCACTCCTCTCTGATTCTCCTACTCCTCATTCGGCGGTGGAACTCCGGCTACCGGACGGCGCCGCTGGCGGCGCGTCGGGGTGTCCGGGTCGGTCGGTCCGGCGGGGCGGCGGTCTCCTGCGTGCGCCGCTTGGCCTCGGCGACGATCCCGTCGGCCACCTCGCGGGAGACCAGCCGGATGCGGTGTCCCTCCCGGCGGGCCTCGGCCCGGATCGTCTCGGCCTCGGCTCTGGCGTCGGCCAGTAGGCGGCGGGCCTCGGCGGCGTCGGTGTCTGCCGCTCCGCGGGCGTCGGCGATCTCGTCCTGGCGGCGCCGCACGCCGTCGCGCAGGGGCGGTACCACGTAGCGGGCGATCACGCCCGCCACAGCGCCGAACAGGGCCAGCTCGACGAAGAAGGTGGCGTTGGGCATCATCGAAGCAACGGCGATGGTCATTGAACTAGGAGCTCCTTGTTCGGAATGGGTTCGGCACGTGCGGCTCGATCCGACCCGAGGGCCGCCTGGTGGTAAAGCACGGTTAGCAGGGAAAAGATGAGTGCCTGCATGGCCCCGGCCGCGACCTCGAAGACGCTCCAGGCCGCGTGGGGAAGCGGGCTCAGGTAGGCGGGGAGCAGCTCCCCGATCAGAAGGACCATGAGCCCGCCGGCGAACATGGTCCCGTACAGCCGCAGGGCCAGGCTGAGCGGGCGGGCCAGCTCCTCCAACATGTTGAGGGGGAGCATCCAGGGGTAGGGCCGGGCGTAGTGGGCCAGGTAGCCGCGCCAGCCCCGGGCTCGCAGCGACGTCACATGGACACTGGCCACCACGACCGCGGCTAGAGCCAGGGCCAGGTTCAGATCGGCGGTGGGAGCCGGGAGCGGCCAGCCGGGGATGAGGTGGGCCCAGTTGGCGACCAGGATGAAGCCAAACAGGCTGATGGCCAGCGGGACGGCCCGCCGGCCCGCTGATCCGACCGCCGGGCCGAGGCGGGACTCCACCGCGGCGATCGTTGCCTCCCACGCCAATACCAGCCCGCTCGGCGAGGAGCGCCGGGACTGTCGCCGGGCCCACAGCCCACAGCCGACCACCAGTGCCCCGGCCAGGGCCGACGAAGCCAGGGTGGCGACGTTGACGACCACCCCGCCGATCTCGACCTGTGGCGTCGCCCCGATCTCGCTCAGCTCCATGTGTGGGCCCTCCCGCTGCCCGGCGCCGCAGCTCCCGGACGGATCGTCGAGATGTGGTCGGGGACCACCCGGTCGGGGTGGTCCTCGTGCAGGTGGGACTCCAACTCGTTGTGGTTGGTGAAGCGCAGCTCGCAGAAAGGGCACTGGCGGATCCCGGTGATGTCCATCGGACCTCCTTCGCTCGTCCGTCATTGCCATTGAAGGCCCCGCGGTTGGAGGCGGGGTCGAGCCGGTATGTAGACCGTGAGGAGATCCAGGGCGTGAGCGACGAGGTATGTGCCTCCCCCAGTCCCCGAGCATTTCCTCTACCGTCATGCTCCGATGTTGGGGGTGGTCGCGACCCGCGCTACAGCCTCACTGAAATCGGCACACCCGGGGCGGGGGTGTCATGGGTCCGGCAGGCCAGCTCGATCGACGGTGGCCCCCTGTGTCGACGCCGTAACACCCGTCGTCCGCCACGCCAGGCCGCCGAGCAGGGTGCAACGAGTTCTGACCGCCACACGTCACACGAATCCGAGGCGCGGGGTACGAATCCGGCAGGTACTTTGGTCTGGGCGCGCCGACCCGTCAGCGCCCCGCAACGGCAACTCCACGTGTCGATCAGGTAGACGCCTGGCCGCTCCCTTGTGCCGGCCCGGGTGGGGCATCGTCTTCCCGCAACAACATTCCAGAGCTTCCGCCCTGGTTCGGCTCGTCGATCGGCCTGGTGTTGGCCCTCAGATGCACCCGCCCGGCGTCCACCTGGCCTTGGCCGACCAGGGGGGCCGCCGACTCGGAGATGGGCGGGGCGACCCCGGACCGGCGTCGACGGCTGCGAGAGAGGAGTCTGCGTGCCCCCTCGATCACCACGGTGACGCCCGCCCCGACTCCGAGCGCGAGGAGGAGACCAGCCCAGGGGCGGTCCTCGAAGCGCTTTCCCCCGATTCTTCCGAGGGCAAAGGCGTAGGATGCCCACAGTGCGCCGGCAACGGCGGTGGCTCCGACGAACGCCCGGCGCGGGTAAGCGGTGGCCCCGCACGTCACCGTCACCGCTGTGCGCCCTCCCGGGATGAACCGGCAGGCGACGATAAGCGCGGCGCCCCGCCGGGCCAGGGCGTGGCGAGCCCACTCCCTCCGCCGGACGCCGCGCTCGCCGGAGAAGAGGCGCCGGTCGAGGACGGGCCCGAAGCGCCGACCGAGGACGTAGCAGAGATTGTCCCCCGCCCATGCCCCCGCCGCGGCCAGCGCCACGAGGATCCCGATGCGCACATCGACGCTGCCGGCAGTGGCAACTCCGAGGGTGATCACGGCGGTCTCCGATGGGAGCACGGGCACCACCGCGTCGAGCGCGGGAACGAGGAATGCAATGGCGTAGGACCCCGCCGAGGCCACATCGAGGTGCTCGATGAGGCTCACGCCCCAGTCTCGCTGACCTTGGTCCGGGCGACGTCGGTGTCCGGGTGGGCCGGGGGCCAGGCCAGGCTGGCCCCGACCGAGGCGCCGACGGCTGCGGCGATGACCGCCAGGGCGATGTCGGCCGCCTCCACCGCCACGAGTGCCACGAACAGCGGTGTGGCTGCCCGTCGCCCGCCCGCCCGGGTCCAGAACCGCTCACCGTCCGCTTGGGCGCTCACGGGCAGGACCCGCGACAGGAGCCGCACCGCCCGGCTCCCGCCGGAGCCGACGTGGGGTCCACCCCGTGCCATGCGCACCCCGGCGACGAGGAGGAACACGGCGAAGGCGCCGAGCACCCAGCCGAATCGCTGCAGCGCCGCCGCGCCCCCGGCGATGAAGCCGGCCCGCAGCACCAAGGCCCCCACCACCCCGTAGAAGAGGACCCGGCGCTGCTGGAATGAGGGGACCCCCAGGCCGGTGAAGATCATGGCGAAGACGAAGACGTTGTCGATGCTCAACGACTTCTCGAGCGCGTAGCCGGCGAAGTACTGGCTGGCCACTCCTGGTCCTGACAGGACTCCGAGGACCGCACCGAAGCCTATGCCGGCGACGATCCATGCCCCGCTCGTGACCAGGGCCCGAAGCAGGCTCTGTGTCGCGTGGCGCCCGGTGTACAGGTCCACGGCCAACAGCGCCGCGATCACGCCGACCAGGGCGCACCAGGCCCATACCGGGGTCCTCACCGCCGCTTCCGGCTATCTGGCGCAGTAGCGGATGCGCTCAGGCGACTTCGCGCCCGGAGGACGCCGGCGCCCGGCGGCCGGCCGGGGTCCTCGTCGAGCGGTGCTCCGTGGCCGCCCGGCCGAACAGGCGCACGGCGCGCTTCCGGGCCCGCCGGTCCATGCCCAGGCGCAGCCAGGTCCGGGTCATGGCGGGCTCGCCAGCCCGCAGTGCCGACAGCTCGGCACCGGAGGCGACCGCCGACCAGGCGAGCAGCCGGGCCCGGCGGCGGCTGGGCATGGCCGGACACTCCCGGTTGATACCCGAAGCGTCCCGTGCTCGCCCGTCCTCGTTGTCCTCGCGGTCGCGGCGGACCGCCAGATAGTCGTCGAGGACCACCCACAGTCGAGCCAGGTGCCAGTCGAGGTGATCGAGCCCCCCGGGACGGTCGGCGGTATAGAGCCGCTCGGCGCGGCCCGCCACTTCGCAGAGCTGGGCCGCCACCGCGGCGCGCTCGGCCGCCAGCGCTTCGAACCCGGCGCCCGAGCCGGCCGGGTGGCCCAGGTCGTCCTCGGCCAGGAGTCGGCGCACGGCGTCGCTGACCACGTAGGTGTGCTCGGCCAACAGCCCCGCCTGGGGTAGGCCGCCCGAGGCCAGACCCTGGCACAGGTTCACCATCAGGGGCAGGTCGTGGCGCAGGGCTCGCTCGAGGACGTCGTGTCGGTCCACCTCGTCCCCGGGGTCGATCTGGCCCGGGCCGACGGCCAGGCCAGCTGGGATCCGCTCGGCAGTCGGCTCCGCGATGTCGGCTTCCCGCCTCGACTCGAGACGCGACGTCCGCCCCGCCGACCAGGCCAGTGCCGCCCCTGCGAGGAGTCCGAGCAGGCCGAGGGCCACCCACGTGCCGGCGACCACCCAGGTGAGAATGGCGGAGAAGGTCAGCAGGCCGACGCCTGCTGAGACCGTGGCCCGGTGACGCAGGTCGGCCCGGATGCTTGCTTCATTGCTCTGATAGCTGGTCATGTCTGCATCCAACGATGCTCGGGTAGCGACGGGATGCAGCCGGTGTGGCGGTGGTGTGGAGATCCGCCGCCGCTCAGCCCCGGGGGGGTGGCCCCATGTGATGTAGCGGCAGGACGACCCGGAACGTGGCGCCCTGGCCGGCCACGCTGTCCACCTCCACCGTGCCGGCGTGCGCGCCCACCAGCTCGGCCACCACGGCGAGGCCGACGCCCGAACCGGCCCGGGAGGCGCCGGCCCGTCCACGCCAGAAGGGCTCGAAGAGGTGGGGGATCTCGCTGGCGTAGATCCCCGGACCCGAATCGCGCACCTCCAGCAGTGCCCGGTTTGCGGCCGAACCGACCGCGAGCTCGACCACCGAGCCGGCCGGTGAGAACTTGGCGGCATTGGTCAAGAGGTTGGTGACCACCTGGTGCAGCCGTCCCGCGTCCCCGGCCACCCACGTGGCCGAGAGCTTCCTATACAGGGTCAGCTCGGAGGCGGCGTAGCGGTCGGCCAGGGCGTCGGCGGCTCCGGTGGCCACCTCGGCCAGGTCTACGGGCACCTTGTGCAGGCTGAGGCCGGCAGCCTCGGCCGAGGCCAGGGTCTCCAGGTCGTCCACCCGGGCCGCCAGGCGCAACGCCTCGTCGCGGAGCGACGCCAGGCTCTCCGTGTTCGACGCGGTGACTCCGTCCAGCATGGCCTCGCAGGCGGCCAGGATGATGGCGACCGGGGTGCGCAGCTCGTGGGCCACGTGCGCCGCCGCCGTTCGGCGCAGGCGGTCCTCCTTCTCGACGGCGGCGGCCATGGTGTCGTACGCCTCCGCCAGCTCGGCCAGCTCCCGGGGTGCGGGAACCTCGCCGACCCGGGCGTCCCGGCGCCCGGCGGTCATGGCCCGGGCCGCGATCGTGAGGCGGCGAAGCGGGCGGCTGATGCGCTCGGCCAACAGGACCGCCGCCCCGAGCGCCAGCAGCACGGCGGCTCCCGCGGATCCGGCCAGTCCCAGCGCCAGGGCATGGCGCAGGTGGGCATCCGCCCGGCCCACTCCTCCCGAGCCGATGACCAGGTCGACCTCGCCCACCGTGCGCCCGTCGACGACCGCAGGGGCCCGGGCGCGATCGGTGGCGCCCGCCCGATCGACGGAGCCGGGGTTCCGGGCCACCGCCGAGCCCGCCCGGTCCGTGATCGTCACCCGGGCGCCCACCGCGTCGGCTACGGCCAGGGCGTCGGACAGGTCGACGCCGGACCAGCTCCCGTGGGAGCGATAGTCGTTGGCGGCGGTGGCCGCTACGGCGTGGGCAAGGTCGGCGGCCTGCTGGCGGGCCAGGCTCGACACGTCGCGGGACTCCGCCACCACCGTCAGCACCGCGAAGAGTCCCACAGCCGCCAGGGCCACGGCCACGAAGGCCACCGCCAGACGTGAGGCCACCCCTCCCCGGGCGTAACGGCCCCGGCGCCCCAGATCAGCCATCCCGGGCCAGGCCGAGGCGGTAACCGCCGCCGAGGACCGTGGTGACGATCCGTGGGGAGCCGGGGTCGGCCTCGAGCTTGCGGCGCAGGTTCTTCACGTGGCTGTCGACGGTTCGCTCGTAGCCTTCGAACTCGTATCCCCGCACCCGGTTGATGAGCTCGTAGCGGGAGTACACCCGCCCGGGCACCCGGGCCAGGGCGGTGAGGATGCCCCACTCTGTGGGCGTCAGCTCCACCGGCCCGCCCCGCACGGTCACCTGGCGTCGCTCCTCGTCGATGACCAGCTCGCCCTGACCGAACGAGGCGGTGGCGTCCGGGACATCGGCGCTCCGGCCCCGGCGCAGGATGGCCTGCACCCGCAGGACGAGCTCCCGGGGGCTGAAGGGCTTCGTCACGTAGTCATCGGCGCCCAGCTCCAAGCCCCGGATCCGATCGGACTCCTCGGTCCTGGCGGTGAGGATGAGGATGGGCACGTCGGATACCGACCGCACCTCGCGGGCCACCTCCTCGCCCGCTACGTCGGGAAGCCCCAGGTCCAACACGACAAGATCGGGGGACGCCTCGTGGGCCCAGGTGATCGCCTCGGCCCCCGATCCGGTGGACAGCACCTCCATGCCCTCGCGCTCCAGGTAGGCGCGCAGCAGGTCGCGCAGCTTGGTCTCGTCCTCCACCACCATCACCGTGGCGGCCATGGTCCGTCCCCCTTCATCAACCGGCCGGCCCACGGCCGCCCGGTGGCGACCGAGTGTCTCACGACGCCAGCCGGGCGGCGGCGGCCATGACCGCCGCGGTGCCCACCACGGCGGCGGGCAGGAACGTGGCAGCCAGGACGGCCGAGCCGGCCACGTCCCGGGGATGTCGGAGCAGCGCCCACGGAAGCGCCCCACCGACGACCAGCTCGGCCAGGAACACGGCCTGGACACCCGCCGACTCGCCGGCGAGGAGCACGGCGGCCTCCCCCACGAGGGCCGAGGACAGAAGGCCGGCTCCGACCAGCCGAGCCGGGCCGGGGCCGGTCCGCCACGCCCAGCCGGCCGCCCCGAAGGCGGTGCCCGCCCCGGCGCCCACGACGACCCAAAGCGCCACCAACCAACCCAGGTGCTGGCGGCCGGCCCCGTCTTGGACCAGCGCGATCCAGGTGTAGTACGAGCCGACCGCAGAGAGCAGTGCCAGCGTGCCCCAGGCCGCGGCCGTGCGCGGCGAGCGGGCCAGCGTGCCGAGAACGAAGGCCGCCACCAGCCAGGGCCCGCCGATGTTGGCGATCCACGCCCAGCCCCCGACCAAGTCGTCACCGAGTCGCGACGCCACCCCGAGGATCGCCCCGGCGCCCAGGGTCCCGGTCCAGCTCGCCAGGCTCCGCGCCGCGGCGCGGCGGCGACTCAACCCACTCCCGAGCGGCCTGCTGTGGGGATCCAGGGAGTGGTGGCCCGGGTAGTGGCCCGCGTTGGGGCCACGGGGGCCCGGCGGGGATTCGGTCAGCACCGGCATGGTGCGCCTCCCGTCGGGCCGACGTCGCTCCGCGACCCCCCGGCAACGCTGCGACCCGGCCGTACCCGCAGGAGACGGTCCGGTCCCGTCCCCGGTGCGACCAGGCAGCACACGCAGCGCCGGGCCTCCGGAATGGCGTCGAGACGCTCGGCGGGGATGCGACAACCGCAGGACTCGCAGGTCCCGTAGATGCCCGCCGCCAGGCGCTTGAGGGCAGCATCCACCTCATCGAGGTCGACCTGGCGGCGCCCGATGAGCCTGGCCAGCGCGGCCCGGTCCTCCGGGTCCCGACCCTCTCCGCCTCCGTCGATGCCGTCGGCGTCGGTCTCGGTGAGTTCGTCCTGGAGCCGATCGAGGAGGTCGGTCAGCCGGCTGGTCTCGGCCACCAGGACAGCCTCGATGCGCTCGGTGGAGCGGTTCTCCGAAGGCGACATTTGCTCGGTCAACGACATGGTGGGCCTCCGAACTGTCTGGATTACGCGACTCGCCCATCTCAACTCCCAGCTGTGTGGAGCCCGTGGCTGGGAAGTGGAGGCGGCATGGAGCTTCCCGCCGAGGAAAGGACACCGCCGGTGCGCCCGTTCCCAGGGCCGGTGCTGTCGGGTGCGGACGCCGACTTCCGGGGCGCACCTGCGTAGGTCCAACCGACTGGCGCGAGCTTCAGGTATGAAGGCTTTCCCGGTCTCGCCCGCGGTACGGTCACCGCGAACCATGACCGACGAGTCCCGATCCAGACGGCCCGCTGCCGGGCCGGGGTCGGCGGATTCGGCCGCCTGCGCCCTCTACGCCCTGAGCATGTACCTGATCTGGCGGATGGCGGGTCCGCCGGAGAAGATCGACCCTCTTGCGACGCAAGCCGGTGAGTTCCCCCCACCGCAGACCGGTGTACGCGGCGGTGTAGATGAGGGTCCGGTACCAAGGACTTGTTGCTTCCGCCAGTTCGGCCACCTCGGCCGCGGTCAGGAAGCGCATCTCCTTTGTTGGCACGATCGGCGGCTGAACGGCTGTGCAGGGGTTCTTGGCCAGCAGGTCCGTTTCGACTGCCACCTCCAGCAGCCGTCGCAGGGTTCGGTAGTGACGGTGGACCGAACTGGCAGCCAGACCTTGGGCCAGCTCCTCGGCCAGCCAGGCCCGGAGGTCCAGCGGTCCGAGTCGGCTGAGGGAAATGGCACCCAAGTGGGGGAGGACGTAGCGGGTCAGATCCCGCCGGTAGGTGGCCACAGTTCCGAGTCGCAGGTTGACCACCGTGGCCAGGTACGCCTCGGCCCACTCCGAGAGGCGGATCCGCCGGCGGCGGGATCGATCCAGACACCGCGTTGTACGTCAGCGCCGGCAGTCCACCGGCATCTGGGCCTTGCCTCAGCTGTGGCCGGCGGCCGGGGCGCTTATGGCGGCGGGATCTGCTCCTCCCGGTGTTCGTCGCGGGCGGCCTGGCGCTGGTCGATCAGATCTTCGCGTTCCTGGGCGACCACAGCCGTCTCGGCGCGGGACTGCTTCAGCCCCCGGCGTGCGGCCCGGCCCCGGCGGGAGGTGCGGCGCGCCCCGGCCAGGAGCAGGCTCAGCCCGAAGAGGGCGATCGCCCCAACGACGATGCCGTAGAGGAACAGCGCGCCGGTGGAGCCGGTCACGTGGTAGCCGAACACCGCGAACCCGTGGGTCAGGGCATGGCCGCTGCCACCGTTGCTGAGCACGCCGGCCACGCCGACGACCACCGCTGCGACCAGGATGATGAGACCGACGACGACGATCATGACGGCCTCCTAAAGCTTCGGCCCTGCGCCCACGTTAGACCGGCGAGCCGATTGGCTTCCGTCACATTCGAACGAGACGGGGATCGGAGCGGTTACCGACTCGGCTCCAGCCCCAGCGTGGCCTGGCCGCCACGGCCGCCCTTGCGGCCTGGTGGTGAACACCGAGGGCCCGCAACGAGGCGGCATGGGCCATCTCGGTCGAAGGCGGCCCCGGCGTTCAGGGAGGCGTGGCCCGCTCGGCCGTGTCGGTGCCGTGTCCCACCGGCGTGGGTGACCTCGGAGCCGCCCGAGTCATCCGGGCACCCGGTAGACCTCGGCGTCGGAACGCTTGAGCTCCAGGCCGAGTCCGGGGCGGGAGAGGTCCGGCCGCAGGACACCGCCGGCTGGCTCGAGCACCCCGTCGAAGAGCATGCGGTCGAGGCGGGCATGGTCGGCGAAGTACTCCAAGTGGCGGACGTTGTCCACGGCGCAGGCAGGGTGGAGGTGGAGGGACTGGGCGCAGTGTCCCGAGACCTGCAGGCCGAAGGACTCGGCCAGCGCGGCCACCCTGAGCCACTCGGTGACCCCGGCGCACCGGGAGACGTCGGCCTGCAGGCAGTCGACGGCACCCGCGTCACACATGGCCTGGAAGTAGAACAGGTCATAGCCGTACTCCCCGGCGGCGATGTCGATCGGGGTCTGGGCCCGGATCTCGGCCAGGGCTCCCAGGTGGTCAGAGGAGACCGGCTCCTCGAACCAGGTCACGCCCAGATCGGCGTAGGCCCGGGCCAGGCGGATGGCCTGCTTGGTGGCATAGCCGCCGTTGGCGTCGACGAAGAGCTCAGGACCCTCCCCGATGGTTCGCCTGGCGAGTGCGGCGCGCGCGAGGTCCCGTTCGGGCCGCGATCCCCAGGCTTCGCCCACCTTCATCTTCACCCGGGGGATGCCGAGGTCGTGCACCCAGGCCCCCAACTGATGGGCCAGCTCGTCGTCGGTGAGCGAGGTGAAACCGCCACTGCCGTAGACGGGGACGTCGTTGATGAGCCGGGCGCAGGCGCCGGTGGCGTAGGAGAAGCCGAGGCCGGTGCTCCCCGACGCCCTCGGCTCGGCCACCACCACGGTGGTGGCGGTCCAGGTGAGGGTCCCGTCGGACTCGGGCGCTTCGGTGGGGACGGTGTACACGCTCACGTCCAGCTTCTCGATCTCAGACACGGCGGCCTCCCCGGCCTCTGGTGGTCATGATCGTGAAGCCGGCCCCGGCGAACCCCAGTGCGATGAATGCATCAGCGAGCGCGGCTCGGCGGAGACGACGGTCGAACAGAGCAAGGAACACCATGCTGGCGGCGTGGAGCGCGTCGACCCCGGTGCCGAGCACCAACACGGCGTGGGAGGGCCGGGTACCGGTGAGCACCGCCTGGGCCACCTGCCGGGCTCCGAGCACCCGCACGACCCGTCGGGCCCTGTCGTCGAGATGCTGAGCGGCCAGGACCCGAGCGGCCAGGCCGGGACAGAGGAGCTGTCCTGCGCCCAGCCCGGCGCGGACCGAGCGCAGCGCGGTTGTCGTCGGGCCGTCGGAGGTCGTCCCGGCGGAGACGCCCTGTTCGCGCCGGGGTGCCGGCGCGGCTGATGCCGGCACTCCGGTCTGCGCTCGACTGTCGTCCTGGACCAGGTGGATCATGGCGCTCAGCGGGTCACGGGATGGCTGGTGGATCCCTCTCGGTCGGTCACCTCCGAGCGCCGGGCGAGGAACCGGGTGGCAAACGTCCCCGTGACGGCGACGGCGGCGCCCGCAACCGCCGCCACGGTGCGGGCGTGATGGGAGACCCACATCTCCGGGCTGGTGTGGTGGGCCTGGTCGTCGAACGCGCCGTGGGCGCCGTAGTCGTGGCCGCCGTCACCGTCGGCGGGCTCCCACAGATTGTGGGGGCGGTCAGGGTCCACCCGCTCGCCCGTCTGCTGGGACTTGAACCCGGTCCGGGCCAGGTAGCGGTCCAGCAGCGCCGGGGCAACCTTGTTGGCAACGATGGTGGCGGCGGTGCTGGCGCCCATCCAGTACTGCTTGCGCTTGGGATGGTCAGCTGCGAACACCACGCCGCGGGCCTCCACCTCGGGCTGATAGATGGGCGGAACCGGCTGGGGATGATTGGGCAGACGGGACAATACCCAGGAGAACTGGGGGGTGTTCACCGCCGGCATCTGGACCACTGTGACATGGACGTTGCTGGCCTCGTGCATCAACTCGGTGCGAAGCGAGGACGTGAACCCGTTGATGGCGTGCTTGGCGCCGCAGTAGGCGCTCTGCAGTGGGATGCTGCGGTCACCGAGCGCCGAGCCGACCTGGACGATGATGCCGTGGTCGCGGGGTCTCATCAGGTCGAGGGCCACGCGGGTGCCGTAGACGAAGCCGAGGTAGCTGACCTCGGTGACTCGTTTGAACTCATCGGGTCCGATCTCCCAAAAGGGCGCGAAGACCGAGGTGAAGGCCACGTTGATCCACACGTCGATAGGCCCCAGTGCGTCTTCGACCTGGCGGGCCGCCTCTTTGACCTGGTCGTAGTCGGCGACGTCAGTCGGCACCGCCAGGGCCTTGCCTCCGGCATCCTCGACGTCTTTGACGGCCCCGTCCACGCCCGCCTGGCCCCGGGCCAGCATGCCGACGCGGTCGCCCCGGGCGCCGTAGAGCTGGGCAGTAGCGCGGGCGATGCCTGCGCTCGCCCCGGTGATGACGACGGTCTGGGTCATGTCCGGTTCCTTTCCCGGTTTCAGGGAGTGTCCCACGGCCGGGCCAGCCGGGCTGCCGCCTCGAACATGAGGGCGTGGACGAATGCTTGGGGGAAATTGCCCCGCAGCTGGCGCTGGCGGACGTCGAACTCCTCGGTGAACAGCCCCGGCGGCCCGCAGGCGGCCCGGTTGCGCTCGAACCAGCCGACGGCCTCGGTGGTCCGGTCCTGCTGGTGGATGGCCAAGGCCATGAGGAATCCGCACAGCACGAAGGCGCCCTCGGCGTCCTCCAGAGGCCGATCGTCGTGGCGGAACCGGTAGAGGTAGCCGGAACGGCCGAGCTCGGACTTCACTGCCTCGAGGGTGGCCAGGCTGCGGGGGTCACCGGCGGGAAGGGCCCCGCGGATGGCGGGCAACAACAGGGCGGCGTCGACCCGTTCGTCGTCGGGGGCCCGCTGCCAGCGTCCGCTTCGGTGCAGGCTGTCGGAGGCCACGTCGGCGCCGATGGCGTCGGCCAGCGTGGTCCACCTCCTGGTCTGCGGACCGGCCGGCGCCGCGGTGGCGATGGCCCGCAGGCCGGCAACGCACATGAGCCGAGAGTGGGTCCAGTGATGGTTGTCGAGTTCCCAGATCCCGGCGTCGGCCTCGCCCCAGCGTCCCTCGATGGCGGCGGCGGCGGCCTCGGCCGCCCGCCAATGCTCGAGGTCCAAGTGGTCGTGGCGGGCGGCGGCGGCAAAAAGCAAGAGCGCCTCGCCGAAGGCGTCGAGCTGGAACTGCTGGTTGACCCAGTTGCCGACCTTGTCCGTCCCGCCGGGGTAACCGTCGAGGTTGGTCAACCGGCGTTCGTCAGGTACCGGTCCGCCGGTGACAGTGTAGGCCGGCTTGAGGTCGGGTCCATCGGTGGCGAGGCGCTCGGCCACGAAGGCCACGGCGTCGTCGAGGAGCGGGTGGGGACCGTGGGCGGCGACGGCTTGGCCGGTGTAGGACTGGTCCCGGACCCACACGTAGCGGTAGTCGTAGCTGCGCCCGGCGCCGGCCCGCTCGGGCAGGCCCATGGTGGCGGCGGCCACCATCCCGCCTCCGGCGCTGGTGAGGCCACGGAGCACGGCGTAGGCGTGGCAGACGTCGCGCCGAGCCAGTGTGCCGTCCAGCGGGGGGACGGCGGATGCCCAGGCGGCCTCGGTTGCCTCCCATGCCTGCGCCGCCTGGATCGGATCGGCGCCCAGGGCCTGGTCAGAGACTTCGAGCACCAGGTCATGGTGGGACCCCGGGGCGAGGTCGACGCCGAGCTCGAGCCCTCCTCCCGGGCCCGGTTTGGCGTCGCTGGCCCCCGACCAGCGCAGGTGCAACCTGCCGGTCCGGGCCGTCCACGCGCCGTACTCGGCGCTCAAGTGGCCCATCTCGTGGGTGCCGACCCCGGCCCGGGGGTCGAGTAC
>DASUHN010000370.1 GCA_036273495.1 Acidimicrobiales bacterium
CGCCCGCTCGACCCGACCGGGAGCGCCATGTGGTCGGCGGCCCTGGCCCACCTGTCCCGGCAGCAGGTCGCGCTGTTTCTCCTCACCTCCCCGGAGCACGAGATCCAGCTGGTGTCGAACTGGTACGAGCGCTTCCTCCACCGGGGGGCCGACCTGGCCAGCCTGCTTGCCTGGGGCAACCTCATGAGCCACGGGACCAGCGACGAAGTCGTGATCTCGGGGATCGTCGGCTCGGCCGAGTACTTCTCACACGTGTAGGCCCTGGCACCGGGCCCTAGGGACGGTAGGTCCCGAGGCCCGGTGCCTGGCCACGTGACCTGAGCACTCACTCGGGGCTGGCGACCGCCCGCTCCGGTGTCGGAGCCCGGTGGTCATCCGGCCTCAGATGAGGGCGGCCAGGGTCGAGAAGATCTCGCCGCTCCGGTCGAGGGTCGCCAGGTGGCCTCCGCCCTCGATCTCGTGCAGATCGGCACCGGGGATGGCAGCGGCCAGCAGCCGGGCGTGGGCGGCGGGCACGTTCCGGTCGGCGTCGCCCTGCCAGAGGTGGACGGGGACCCTGATCTCCTCCAGCCGGAACCCCCAGTCTCTCGAGAACACCTGGAAGTCCTGGGCCGATGCCTTGGCACTGGTAGCCGCCGCCCGCCGGGCCTCCTGGAGGAACATGTGGCGCACCTCTGGGCGACTGACGATCTCGGCGTCGGGGCCGGGCATCTGCTTGGTCATCATCCGCAATGTCGACTCGGGCCAACGCCGTTGTACACGCGTCATCAGCCCGAAGACGGCTTCGAGCGGCCAGGTGGACCGCCGGCCCATCTTGGTGATGAGTACGTTGGCCCGCATCATCCCTTCCTCCGCTCCGGGTGCGGCCAGTGGGCTCACGCCGCTCAGCACCCCGGCCACAGCCACCCGATCGGGCATGAGGGCAGCGCACGCCAGGGAGTGTGGCCCTCCTCCGGAGATGCCGACGACCCCGAATCGCTCGATCCCGAGGTGATCGGCCAACTCCCGGACGTCGTCCGGCCACTCCGCCAACGTACGGCCCGGCTTGTAGGTGCTGTGGCCGTATCCCGGGCGGTCGACCGAGATCAGCCTGACCCCCGCCATCCGCACCGGCTGCTCGTCGACGACGAGCTGGAACCGGCTTCCGGGCGTTCCGTGGAATCCGAGGACGGGCTTGCCCGCTGGATCGCCCAACTCGAGCCACGCCAGCTCGCGCCCGTCGGACAGGTCCATGACCCTGGTGTCCTGCACGACGCCCGAACCTACTCCGGTCGCCTGCCTCGTAGACCGGTGACGCTCACGACCGGGCCCGGGCGCTGGCGTGGTCGGGATAGCCCGGACGTCGACGATCTGGGCGTCGTCGACCGTGAAGACCTGGTAGATGTGCTGCGGGGCCGCTGGGCGGGCACCCTCGGCTCGCAACGACACCGAGAGCTCGAGCACCACGGAGTCGTCGTCGACCTCCACACTCTGCACCGTGGGCATGGTCCCGTCCGCGAGCAACCCGCGGTACGACCAGCTGGGCGGCGGCCAATCCGATCCGATCCAGGCGTGGCGACGGGTGATGCCGGGCGAAGCGCTCGGCCGCCTCCGGGCCACCCCGGCGGGCCGCATCCCGCAGCTCCTTGGCCTGGCGGCGCAGCTGGCCCAGGTCGGGCCGTTCGGGAAGCGAAGTGGACATCGGCGTCTCCCTCCCACGGCTCCGGTCCGCAGATCAGGCCGAGGAAGAGGCCACAGCCTTCCGACCTGGTGCTCGGAGGTGGACTCCGTCCTTCCCGCGGACCCGGTGGCGCCCGTGCGAGTCGGCGCCGACGACGAACACTTCCGCCAGGGTCGAGGTCATGCGCACCACCTGAAATCGGAGGGGATGGGAGCCGGCGTCACCGGGATCAACTGCCGATCACAGCCGGTACAGCTTGGCGGCGTTGTCTCCCATGATCTTCCGGGCGCTCGACGGTCGCAGCGTTGCCATCTTCTCCGCCACGTAGCCGAGCGGGTCGGGATACAGGCAGGTGGGGTGGGGGAAGTCCGTCTCGAAGAGGATGTTGTCCTCCCCCACCTTGTCCACCAGGCCCTGGACGTCCCCCTGGGCCCGCTCGAACCAGAAGGTGGCGTACCAGTGCTCCGCGAAGTACTCCGAGGGCTTGCGCTTGAGCTGGCGGAACTGCTCCGGAGCGTTCTCCTCCAACTCGTAGTCCATGGTCTCGAGGATGAACGGCACCCAGCCGATCCCACTCTCGACCGACACCAGCTTGAGCCCGGGATGACGGTCCAGTAGGCCACTGAAGATGATGTTGATCACGACCCGGGCGTTGTTGATGAACAGCATCGATCCGCCCACAGCCGGCTTCACGTACTCGTGCTGGGACTCCCAGAAGTAGTTGCCGTAGAACGTCATGGCCGTATGGCTGGCCCCGATATGGAAGTGCACGGGCAGATGGAGGGCATCGCAGGCCTGCCAGAAGGGGTCCCACGCCGGGTTGGCCAGATCGGGTGCCCCCAGGTCCTGGGGATCGGAGGTCATGTTGACGCCGCGCATCCCCAACCCGGCCACCCGCTCGGCTTCCTTCACGCACGCGCCCACGTCCCACGCCGGCATGACGGGCATCGGCAGAAAACGGTTCCCGGACTCCGCCTGCATGTCGGCCATGGCGTCGTTGTAGATCTCGATGCACATCTGGCGCAGGACCGGGTCAATGACGCCGCTCGAGAGGTCCTGGCCGCCGAGCCCGATGGTGTTGGGGAAGATCACCTGGGCGTGGATGCCGCACTGATCCATCACCTCGAGGCGGTCCTTGGCGTTCCAAGCACCCGGGTGGACCAGCTCGATGGGCCATTCGAGCGACTCGACGAACGGGGACTTTCCACCCTCCGGGTCCACGACGCCGCCGCCGCCTGCGAACTTGAGCACGGTCCCGTCGACCACCCAGTTCGGCTGTCCGTCGACCTGCTCGACATGGGGCACGCGGTCCTTGTAGGCGGCGGGAGCGCGGCTGGTCCACAGGTCGTGCCGCTCGGTCATGTGGGTATCGGCGTCGACCACCCGCACGTCTTCCAGCCAGGTCGCCCTCGTAGCCATGCCGGCACCCCTCCCTGCCCCGCGGTCCACCCTGTGTCGGGCCAGCGTAGCCAGCCGGGGCTCGGGACGGCCTGGGTAACCTCCCGCCGCAGCAAGGGGGGAAGATGCAACTGCGCCTGCCGGCGTCGAATCAGAACGTGGCCGCGGTGTTCGGCGCCCTCCTGCTCGCGCAGATCCTGTCGGGGCTCGACACGATCATCCTGGTGACCGCCCTGCCCACGATCGTCGGGGACCTGGGAGGCCTCAAGGACCTGTCCTGGGTGATCACCATCTACCTGCTCACGTCGACGGCTGTGGCCCCGTTGGCCGGGAAGCTGTCCGACATGATGGGCCGCAAGGCCCTCTTCCAGCTCTCGCTGGTCGTGTTCCTGGTCGGCTCCGCCCTCTCCGGTCAGTCCCGGTCGCTGCTGGAGCTGATCCTGTTCCGGGGCATCCAGGGGATCGGCGGAGGGGGCCTGGGGGTGCTGGGCCGGACCATCGTGGCCGACATCGTTCCGGGGCGGCAGTTGGGGCGGCTCCAGGGGATCCTGACGTCGAGCTTCGCCATCTCGAGTGTGGCCGGACCGCTGGTCGGCGGCCTGCTGGTGGACCACGCCTCCTGGCGTTGGATCTTCTACATCAACATGCCTATCGGCATTCTGGCCCTGGTGGTGGTCGGCGTGACCCTGGACCTCCCCCGCAACCCGCGGCGAGTCCAGGTCGACTACGCCGGCTCGGTGCTGATGACGGCGTCGATGTCCTGTCTGCTCCTGGCCACCACGTGGGCGGGGATCCGCTTCGGGTGGGGGTCGGCTCCGATCGTCGGCTTGCTGGCCGGGGGGTGCGCCCTGGCGGCCGCCTTCGTCCTGGTCGAGGCCCGCACCGGAGAAGCCGTCCTGCCGGTGCACCTGTTCAGGAACCGGGTCTTCGCGGTGGCCTCGGCGTCCGGGTTGGTCCTCGGGATGGCCATGTTCGGGCCGTGGACCGTCATGCCGATCTTCCTCCAGGTGGTCACGGGGGCAAGCGCCACCAACTCGGGAGTGCTCCTACTGCCCCTCCTGATCTCGTTCACCGTCTCGTCGGTGGCCACCGGTTTTCTGATCACCCGGTACGGCCGTTACCGCGTGTTCCCCATTGCCGGCACCGCCCTGATGGTCGTCGGGCTCACGCTGTACACGCGGATGGGGATCTCGACCTCCCGGTTGGAGGCGTCCGTCTACATGCTGGTGGTAGGCGTCGGGATCGGGCTCATGCTCGAGGTCCTGACGATCGCCGTTCAGAACTCCATCCACCCTCGGGACCTCGGGGCCGCCACCGCCGGAGTCGGGCTGTTCAACTCGCTCGGCGGGGCGTTCGGTACGGCGGTCTACCTGTCGATCCTCAACGGGGCCATGGCCCACTGGCTTCCCCGGCTCGTCCCCCGGTCGGTCCACCTGGCCGCGGGAGTGCTCCAGGGCAGCCCCACGGGGATCCGGGCCCTGGCCCCGGGCGTGCGCCACGGGGTGGTCGAGGCCTTTGCCCGGTCCCTCCACACCGTGTTCGTCTGGGTGGTTCCGCTGGGAGTGGTGGGCCTGTTGATGGTGATCTTCCTCCCTGAGGTCCCGCTCCGGGAGCAGTCCGCCTCGGAGCTGCTGGCGGCGGAGGGGGCCGGGATCGACGGTCTGCATCCCGACACGAGATCGGCCTGATCGGGCCGGGCGGCGGGGATCAGCCGGGAACGGCGCGGTCCGCCCACTCCAGCAGCTGAGGTACCAGGAGGGGCCAGCGGATGAACAGCGAATCCCCCGACGCTCCTCGCTCGTTCCATTCGTTGTCCCCCCAGGGGGGTTCGACCAGCTGGGCCGTCGGTACGGCGGCGGCTACCGCCTCGGAGGTGGCCCGCGTGTGGTGGACGTCGGTGGTGCCACTGCGGAACACCAGAGTCGGTACCGCGATCCCACCGGCGGCCGACTTGGCCAGGCCCGGAACCACCTCGTCCGGGCGGGGGTAGTAGACGAGCATCCACCGTTCCAGCGTGGCGATGAACTCTCGTGGATCCTGCTCCAGAAGACGCTGGCGGTTGCCCGGATTGCGCTCGATGACCTCCTGCCACTCGGGCAGGTCCACGACCGCCTCCATCCCCTTCTGCCAGGCCGTGGCGATCGAGTTCCCGCAGTAGTGGACTCCCAGGCTCATCAGCCCGAAGGGCCCACCGCTGATCCACCACACCGCCAGTCCGCTCGCCACCTCGGGATGGCGGGCCCCGGCCAGGAGCGACACTCGGGAACCACCCGACCCCCCGATCACCACCGCCGGGGCCAGGCCCAGCTGGCGCAGCAGGCCGGCCAGGGCGTCGGCCTGGACATCGGACTCCGAGGCCCCCGTGACGCAGATGTCGGAGGCGCCACAGTTGGGCCGGTCCCAGATGACCACCTGCCTGCCGTGCTCCGCCAGGGCCTGGGCCATCTCCCGCACCCCGGGGTAGTCCTTGCTGAACCGGCCCCCAGGCGTGATCACCCAGGGCTGCCCGGCGTCGCCGATCACCTCGTAGGCGATGGAAAGGCCGTCCACCCGTGCCACCGGCATGCCTACCTCCTTACCGAGTCTGGGGAAATCCGAGATCGATGGCGCTGGTCGACGGATCGGGCCAGCGCGACGTCACAACCTTGGGCCGGGTGTAGAAACGCACGCCTTCGGGGCCGTACATGCTGATGTCACCGAAGAGTGACGCCTTCCACCCCCCGAAGGAGTGGAAGCCGACCGGGACCGGGATGGGGACGTTGATCCCGACCATCCCGACCTCGACGTCGACCTCGAACCGCCGGGCCACGCCTCCATCGCGGGTGAACAGGGCCACCCCGTTGCCATACGGGTTGGAGTTCACGAGGGACACCGCCTCGTCGTACGTGCCCACCCGGACGACGCCGAGCACCGGCCCGAAGACCTCGTCGTCGTAGACCTTCATGCCCGGCCTCACCTCGTCCAGTAGGGAGCACCCGAGGAAGAACCCGTCGGCCCGCCCCTGGCGCCCGTCCACCACTATGCGGGCGCCCTCGGACTCCGCCCCGTCAACGTACGACCGCACCCGCTCGCGGTGCTCACCGCTGATGAGCGGACCCATCTGCGAGTCCGGATCGGTGCCCGGCCCGACCACCACCGAGGGGATGCGCGAAGCGATGGCCTCGACGAGAGGGTCGGCAGCCGCCCCGACCGCGACCACGGCGGAGATCGCCATGCAGCGTTCCCCCGCCGATCCGTAGCCGGCGGAGACGGCGGCGTCGGCGGCCGCGTCGATGTCGGCATCGGGCAGCACGACCATGTGGTTCTTGGCTCCTCCGAGGGCCTGGACGCGCTTCCCGTGCCGGGTGGCCGTCTCGTAGATGTGGCGGGCCACGGGTGTGCTGCCGACGAACGACACCGCCGCGATCCCCGGGTCCGCCAGTATCGCCTCGACCGCCTCCCGGTCGCCCTGCACGACGTTGAAGACCCCATCGGGGATGCCGGCCTCCTGGACGAGCTCGGCCAGCCGCACGGACGCTGACGGATCCTTCTCCGACGGCTTGAGGATGAAGCTGTTGCCACAGGCGATGGCGTTGGCCGCCATCCACAGCGGAACCATGACCGGGAAGTTGAACGGCGTGATACCGGCCACCACACCCAAGGGCTGAAGGACCGTATGCACGTCGACGCCCGTCGATACCTCACTCGAGTGACCGCCCTTCAACAGGTGGGGGATGCCGCAGGCGAACTCGACATTCTCGAGACCCCGGGCCACCTCTCCCGCGGCGTCGCTCAGAACCTTCCCGTGCTCGGCAGTGACCAGCGCCGCCAGCTCGCTCCGGTTGGCGTCGAGCAGCTCGCGCAGCCGGAACATGGCCGCCGCCCGGGCTGTCAGAGGCACGGCGCGCCACTCGACGGCCGCCGCCGCCGCCGTTGCCACCGCGGCACCCACCTCGCGGGCGGAGGCGAAGCGGACCTCGGCCGCCTTTACCCCCGCGGCCGGGTCGTAGACCGGACCGGAGCGACCCGAGCCGCCCGGGACCTCCTTGCCGCCGATCCAGTGGTTGATGGTCTTCATGGGCGTCGATCCTGCCAAACGGACGGCCTCCGGGTCGGCCCGGCACCGGGCGGCGCACGGGTACGGTCCCCCGGTATGCGCCTGGGGGTGGTGATCCTGCCGGAGCAGCCGTGGGAGCAGGCGGCGGAGCTGTGGCGGGCGGCGGAGGAGATGGGTTTCTCGCACGCCTGGACCTACGACCACCTGGCGTGGGCGGGGCTGCGCGACGAGCCCTGGTTCGGCGCCGTACCGGTGCTGACCGCCGCCGCCACGGTCACCTCCCGGATCCGATTGGGTCCTCTGGTCGCCTCGCCGAACTTCCGCCATCCGGTGTCGTTGGCCCGGGAGGTCCTCGCCGTCGACGACATCTCCGCCGGACGCCTCACCCTGGGCATCGGGGCGGGTGGGCTGGGATGGGACGCCGCCATCCTCGGCGGTCCGGCCTGGAATCTCGACGAGCGCCTCTCGCGATTCGAGGAGTTCGTGACCCTGCTCGACCGCGTCCTCGTCGAGCGGGAGACCAGCTTCCAGGGCCGTTACTACCGGGTCGAGGAGGCCCGGTCGTACCCCGGGTGCCGGCAACGCCCCCGCGTCCCCTTCGCCCTGGCGGGCACCGGCCCCCGGGGCATGCGCACCGTCGCCCGCTTCGGCCAGGCCTGGGTGACCACCGGACCCCGGGGAGTCGACCGCCCCCTCGGCGCGACCGCCGGCGCCCGGGTGGTCGGAGAGCAACTGGCTCTCCTCGCCTCGGCCTGCGAGGAGGTCGGCCGGCCGGAGGGGGTGCCGGAGAGGGTGGTCCTGGCCGGCCCCGGGCTGGATCAGGGCCTGGCGTCACCCCAGCAGCTGACCGACACCCTGGGCACCTACGCCGCCGTCGGCGTCACCGACTTCGTCGTCCACTGGCCCCGCTCCTCTGAGCCCTACCGCGGCGACCGAGACCACTTCGAGAGGGTGATCAGCTCCGTTTCCTCCGGGAGCTGAGCCGGCGTCGGCCGGTACCGCACCGGCGGTGAGGCGGACAACGGAGAGCGAAAAGCCCTCGGGAGCGCAATCTCTTCGTCCGTTTGGGTCGTACCGATGGCCACGATGCGAACGGCGAGGCCTCCATCTCAGATCGCGCTGTGACGCGGCCGGCCCGAGAGCGTTGGCAAGGTGATGGCCCGGCGCGCCCTGACATCCGGCCTCTGGTCGACGCCGCCCGAGAGGGGGACGCGGCGGCCTGGGAGGAGCTCTACGTGTGCCTCTATCCGCGCCTTCTCGGGTATGCCCGCCGGGAGCTCGATCATGAGTCGGCCCGGGATGCCGTCTCCGAGGCGATGGTGCGGGCGGCCACGGCTCTGTCCCGGTTCTCCTGGAGGGGCGCCGGATTCGAGGCATGGGTGTTCCGGATACTGCGGCACGTCCTCGTCGACGTGCACCGCGGAAGTGGTCGTCAGCGGCGCCTCGAGGCCAGGAGCCACCGCGAGGTCCCGGGGCCGGAGGCGGACGACGCTCTCATCGCCGACGAGGAGGCGCGCCTGGTCCGCAGCGCCTTCGCCAGTCTGGGCCCGGCGGACCAGGAGCTGCTCCATCTGCGTGTCGTGGCCGGTCTGAGCGCCGAAGAGGTGGGCCACATCCTCGGCAAGCGCCCGGGGGCCGTGCGCATGGCCCAGTCCCGCTCTCTCGAGCGGCTGCGGGCGGCGCTGGGGGAAGAGGGGCAGTGGGCGTGAACGACCTGTCCGATCGGGAGCTCACCGGGCTGCTGCGGGGTTCCCTGGCCGAGCCGGCGGGGTCTCCGACTCCGGGAGAGCTGGTGGCGCTGCGAAGCAGCTATGCCGAGTCGCGCCGGACCCGGCGCGGCGTGAGGTGGCAGCTGCTGCGACCGGTCCCGGTCTTCGCCGCCGCCGTCATCGGACTCGGCACCTCGACGGCCGCCGCGGCCGCCGCCGGCGTCGCCTTGCCGGCACCGATCCGGGCGGCAGCCGTGGCCGTCGGTCTGCCCGTCGACGACTCCGCCGTAGCCGCGGCCCGGTCGCAGATGGACGATCTGCGCCGGGCGCTGGAGCAGCGGGACGCCCGGGAGCTCTCCACTGGCTCGGTGGCTCTGCGCGGGGACCTGGCCCACATGCCGGCGGACGACCGGGCTGAGTTGTCGGGGAGCGCCACGGCGCTTCTGGCGGGCGCAGAGCGGGAGTTGAGGGCACCCTCCGAGGGAAGGGCGGGAGGTGCGGGGACCGGGTCTCCGTCCGCCGGTCACGAGCGCCCCAAGGGAGACCTGTCCGGTTCCGGCGGGCGCGACTCCGGATCGGTTTCAGGTGATGGAGATCGCAGCGGTGGAGGCGACGGAGGCGGGTCGGTGCGCGGGGGCGGTGGGTCGGACGGGTCGGCTCCTTCCGGGTCGGACGGGTCGGACGGGTCGGACGGGTCGGATAACGGGACCGGCAACGGTGTCCCGACCGGCTCCGACGGCGGGAACTCGTCGAGCTCGACGGCCACAACCACCGTGTCGTCGTCGGGCGGTCCAGGCGGATCGCAGACGGGTGGCGCCGACGGTGGATCAGGAGGATCCGACGGCGGATCGAGCGGCGTGTCCACCAGCGGATCGGACGGCGGATCGGGTGGGGTGTCCACCGACGGAGGATCGGGCAGCACCGACGGGGGCGGGTCCGGAGGCGGGAGCGGCTCGACGAGCGGTTCGGACGGTGGCAGCTCGGACGGTTCTTCCGGAGGATGAAGCCCGGAGTCGTGACGCGCAGCTGTCGGCGTCGTTAGCACTACGACATCACTCCTGAAAGGGGATCGTCTTGAGACTTCGCACTGCATCGGCCGCCGCCGCAGCCGTTCTCGGCCTGGCCGTCACGGCACCCGTGGCGGCTCTGGCCGACTCCTCACCCAGCGCCGCGCCCACCGTGACGCAGAGCCCGTCGACCTTCACGGTCGACCTCCCCGGCGTGGGGAGCCTCACCTTCACCGTCGATCCCGCCACCGGGGCGCTGTCCAACCTCGTGGCGACGGCCGACAGCGGGTTCACCGCCGGAACGCCGCAGCTGACGGACGAGGGAGTCCAGGTCAGCTTCACCAACGCGTCGGGAGCACCGACGGTGCTCCAGGCCGAGGTGGAGAGGGAGGACGGCACGGTCAAGGTGAAGCCCGAGGTCGACAACGACAACGACCACGACGGCGCCGTCACCCCCGCCAATGCCACCGGGAAGGACGCCGACGAGACGGCAACCGACGATGACTCCCAGGACGCCGCCGAGCAGGCCGCACCCGCCAGGGCGGACGAGGCCAACGAGAACGAGGCCAACGACAATGAGGCCAACGAGACCCAGGCCAACCAGAACCAGGCCGACGACGGGGGCCACGACGGGCAGCCGGCCCCTGCGCCGGCCATGACCACCGGGACGGGGTCACAGACGACGACGGTCAGCTCGTCCGACGGTGACGGTTCGGGAGGACGCGACGGCGGGTCGGCCACCAACGACGGGTCCGGTGACGGGCACGACGGCTCGGGCGGCCACGACGGCGGCAGCTCCGGTGATGGTGGGAGCGGGAGCTGACCCGGACCACCCCCTCGACAGAGGAGAGAGCGGCCGGCGCCAAATGGCGCCGGCCGTTCAGCCATGTAGCCGTCCTCGGCGCCGCGGCAATCGGAGCGGCGGCGTGTGGTTCCGGAAGTCCAGCGGCGGCGACGCACCCGGCCGCAGGTGGAGCGTCGCCGGAGACGGAGCTGCGCGCCGCGGCGCGTGCCATGCAGTCCGCGCCCAGCTACGTGTTCTCGGGAGACGTGGCGGTCGGAGCGAGCAGTGTCCGCATCAGCGGCCGGTTCCAGGCGCCGAACCGCATCGCCGAGACGATCCAGGTCCCGGGGCGCGCCACCGTCGACGCGGTGCTGGTCGGACCCACCACCTTCGTGCGCGATCCGGCGTCGGGAGCGTGGCAGCGGACGACGGGCACGGGGGCCGGCGCCGATCCGAGAGCCGCCTTCTCGGTCCTCCTGCAGGCGTCGGTGGTGAGCCGGTCGGGCGGCACCTACCAGCTCTCCGTCCCGGCCGGGGCGGCGGCACACCTGCTCGACGCGTCGGTGCCCACCGGCCCGGCCGCCGCATCCGCCCGGCTGAGCGGGACCGAGATCCTCCATCTGGAGGTGCGGTTCCCGAGCCGGAACCCACCGCTCACGATGGCGCTCGACTACAGCTCGATCGGCGTGGCGCCGCCGGTCACGGTGCCCCCTGTCACCTGAGGCGGTCAGCTCTCCCGGTACGCCGCCTCGAAGAAAGATGACAGGGCAAAGGCCGACAGGCCCGCGGCAACCAGCGCCAGCACGGGGCGGCCGGACCAGTGGCCGCGCAGCAGCCGTAGGGCCCCGTCGAGATCCTTGGCATCGTGAGCGCTGCCGGTCACGGCGGCCATGACGAAGCTGGCTCCCACGGCGGCGAAGACCAGACCCCGCACGACGTGGCCCGCCGTCTCGACCACCCGCACGACCGGCACGATCGGCTTGGGCAGGGCGTCGCGGTCCAGGTAGGTCTCGAAACGCTGGAGGACCGCCCACACCATCAGGCCCAGGCCCCCGCCGGCCGCGGCCAGGCCGGCGACGGCCAGGAGCACCCGCCCGCCGGGGTGGGCCAGGGCCGTGCGGGACAGCGACGAGGCGCCCTCCGACTGCGACCCCCCGCCGACGAGGAGAGCCACCGCCTGTCCCGTCAGACCGAGATACGCCACCCCGATCAAGGCCCACCCCGCTCTCTTGGCGGCATCGGCCGGAGCGGAAGCGTCCCGGTCCCCGGCGGCGGCCTGGAGGAAGCGCCAGGCGGCGTACGCCAACAGGCCCACGGCCAGGAGGCCGAGGAGCTCGACCCCTCCCGGCTGGCGCCGCAGCTCCTCCAGCGCGCCCTGGGTGTCGGCCGGCTTGCCCCGGGCCCCGGATGCGGCGATGTCAGCGGCGAGGTAGGCCAGCAGCAGATACACGGCGCCCCGCGCCGCGACGGTGGTCCGTGCCAGCCGGGCGACCAGCGGACGCGACTTGGCCCGGCGGGCCCGGCGCTGGGTGCGGCGGGCGGCGCCCGCCCCCCGGGCGGAGGCGGTACGGCCCGCCTTCCGGGCCTGGCGCTTCGCTGTGGTCGTCGCCGGCGTTGGTGCGTCCTCCTCGTCGACCCGACCATTCCCTGCGGCGACCCTGCCCATCCGGACCGCGTGCGTCGGGGCACCCGCGTCTGGCGGACGCGCGGGGACAGGTGTTTGACTGGCTTCGAGCAGGGGAGCCCGGCGGCACCGGGCTGAGAGGTCGGCTGGGTGGCCGACGACCCGTTGAACCTGATCCGGGTAATCCCGGCGGAGGGAGCGTGGAGGTGCCAGAGCGGAGGGGACCCGGCGGGCAACCGCCCGTGGCGCTAACCATCGCCGGCTCCGACTCGGGGGGCGGGGCCGGGCTCCAGGCGGACCTGAAGGCCTTTGCCGCCAACGGGGTGTTCGGGGCGTCGGTGGTCACGGCGGTGACGGCCCAGAACACCCGGAAGGTGGCGGCCGTCGTGGCCATGGAGCCGGATTTCGTCGAGGCCCAGCTCGACGCCGTGCTGTCGGATCTGCCGGTCGCGGCGGTGAAGACGGGCATGCTGGCCACGGCCGGCATCGTGCGGGCGGTCGGCCGGCGCGCCCGGGCCGGCGAGCTCCCCAATCTGGTGGTGGACCCGGTGATGGTGGCGTCCAGCGGGGACCGGCTCCTCGACGAGGACGCCGTGGACGCCTACCGGGAGGAGCTGTTCCCGGCGGCGTTGCTCATCACCCCCAACCTGCGGGAGGCCGGGCTCCTGGTGGGGCGTGCGCTGGCCGGGCCGGACGACATGGAGCGGGCCGCCCGGCAGCTGGGCGAGGCCGGTCCCGCCTACGTGCTGGTCAAGGGCGGCCATCTTTCGGGTGACGCCGTGGACGTGCTGTACGACGGCCGGACGTGCACGGAGTTGCGCGCCACGCGGGTGCAGACCGCCAACGTCCATGGGACCGGCTGCACCCTTGCCGCCACCGTGGCCGCCGGCCTGGCCCGGGGGCGCGACGTCCCCACCGCGGTGAGCGAGGCCAAGAGCTTCGTCACCGGGGCCATCCAGGGCTCGGCCGGGTGGCACCTGGGCGAGGGCCACGGTCCGTTGGACCATTTCGGCTGGGGCCCCCGCACCTCGTGAGCGCCGCCCCGGCCTCCGTGGTCGACGACGGGACCATCGGCATCGAACCGGCGCCGGCCGGGCTCCGCCGGCTGTCCGGCGTCGATCTCACCGTGCTGTGGGGGGACCTGGCCGTCGGCGTCCTCGTGCTGGCCGCCGGCGCCCTGCTGGTTGCTCCCGCCAGCGCCTCCGGACTGGGGATGGACCCGCGGCGGGCCCTCTGGGCCATCCTCATCGGATCGGCCGCCGGCTCGCTGCTCCTGGCGTCGGTCGGCGTCCTCGGCCACGACCGCGGCGTGCCCACCATGGCGCTGCTGCGCCCGGTCCTCGGGCGCTACGGGAGCTGGCTCGCATCCGGCGTGAACGTGGCCCAGCTCCTGGGCTGGACGGCCTTCGAGTTCTGGGCCATGGCGCAGTTCGCCAGCCGGGTGTCGCGCACGGTGTTCGGCTTCTCGGGCTTCTACCTGTGGCTGGCGGTGATGGCCGGGACCTGCACCGGCCTGGCGCTCCTCGGCCCGATCCGGTTCGTGCGGGTGTGGTTGAAGCGCGCCGGGGTCTGGATCGTCCTCGGGCTGTGCGGCTATCTGACCGTCTACCTCCTCGTGAAGCACCCGGTCGGCGGCCTGCTCTCCCGCCCCCGGAGGGGAGCGCCGCTGCTGGTGGGCGTCGACCTCGTCATCTCCCAGCCGGTGTCGTGGCTCCCCCTCGTGGCGGACTACACCCGCTTCTCGTCCGGCCGCCGCCAGGCGCTCGGGGGCACCTGGGCCGGATACGCCCTCGGCAACACCTGGTTCTACGGCCTCGGCGCCCTGCTGGTGTTGTCGGCCCGGCTGTCCGACGCCTCCCCCGCCGGCATCGCCGCATCGGTCCTCGGCCTCTCGGCCAGCGTCGCCACCGGGGTCGTGGTACTCGTCGCACTTCTGGGTGGGGAGACGCACGAGGCCTTCGCCGACATCTATTCCGCCGCCATGTCCGCCCGCAACATCGGCCCCCGCCTCAACCATCGCTGGAGCGTGCTGGTCGTGGCGGCCATCGGCACCACCGTGGCCGCCCTCGTGACCCTGGGGAGCTACGAGGCCTTCCTGTTCCTGTTGGGGTCGGTCTTCGTCCCCCTGTTCGCCGTCCTGCTGGCCGACTGGGCGCGCTCGGCACGGGACCGCACCGCGTCCGGACCGGAGGAGGAGACGAGGTGGCGCCCGACCATGCTGGGCGCCTGGCTGCTCGGGATCGCCTTCTACCACTGGCTGCTTCCGGCCGGCACCATGCCCGCCTGGTGGACCCGCGACGTGATGAGCCACCTGCCGAGGGCGGGTCTGCACAGCGGCTGGGGGGCATCCCTGCCGTGCTTCCTGGTGACCTTCGCGCTGGCCTTCCTGCTCGGAACGCTCGGCTCCGCCATCCGGCGCTCCGGCTCACCGGGGCGCGGTGAGGTGCACCTCCGTGCGGTAGGGGAGGGGGAACGACTCCCCGACTGACCTCCCCAGGTCGCGGACCCGGCTGAGCACCTCGTCGCGAGCGGCCGGATCCATGGCACCGACGAAGCTCATCGAGGCGGCCCGGGCCACCAGCAGGTCCGGGGTCATGGGCTGGTCGTGACGGAACGTCGTGGTCTCCAGAGGACCGAGGGGGCTTCGGGCCGAGAACACCGCCCGCCAGTCTCCGCCATTGTGGTCGGGCCGGTCTCCCTCGTAGGGCCGGAGGAGCTCGGTGAAGCCGCGCACCCACGGCACGGAGTTGTCGCGGACGTTCCAGACCAGCGCCAGCCGTCCGCCCGGTCGCAGCACCCGCGCGAACTCGGCGACCACGGCGTCGGTGGCGAACCAGTGGAAGGCCTGGGCGCACACGACGGCAGCGGCCCGGCCCGACCGTACGGGCAAAGCCTCGGCCATCGCCGCGCAGACCAGGGCCGTCCGCGTGCTGGCGCGCAGCTCCGTGCGCATGGCCGCTACCGGCTCCACCGCCACGACCTCCGCCCCCGCCGCGGCGAGCAGCCGGGTCAGCTTCCCCGTGCCGGCTCCCACGTCAAGGATGGTCCGCCCCGGCCCGAGGGCCAGGTTGTCGACCAGGAAGGTGACGGCGGCGGGCGGGTAGGACGGACGGGCCTGCTCGTAGTCGGACGCGTTCTGCCCGAATCCCGCCAGCGCCACGGCGTGCATCCGGTTGCGCGGAGCCGGTCGGTCGGCCACGACGCCAAGGTAGCCACGGGAACCCGGTGAAACCCGCACAAAGGCCGGCGGGGGCCCCGCCTCCGGGCAATACCCATTGACAGAGGAACCCGGGAATGAGGCGAATGCCTCATGGCCCTCGAGCCGGGTGCGGTCCACAATCGGGGGTGACGGCGGCGCCGCGACAACCGGAGGGGGACATGACAGGCAGCCAGGTGGACCAGGCCCGGATGGAGCAGTTCATGGGGACCATGGCGGGGTACATGGCCGGAGGGGCCCTGTGCTTCGCCGTCCTGCTGGGGGACGAGCTCGGCCTGTACCGGGTGCTGGCGGAGCGGGGCCCGTCGACCGCGGAGGAACTCGCTGCCGGGGCGGGATGCAACGCCCGACTGGTGCGCGAGTGGCTCGACGGTCAGACCGCGGGCGGCCTGGTCGGCTACGACGCCCGGGAGGACCGGTACACGCTCGCCCCCGAGGCGACCATGGCCCTGGCCGACGACAACAGCCCGGTCTTCATGGCGCGGGGGATGAACGCCTTCGCGTCGCTCTTCATGGACCTGGAGAAGGTGCTGGCCGCGTTCCGCGGCGACGGGGGCCTCGCCTGGGGGGATCATCACGACTGCCTGTTCAAGGGAACCGAGTGGTTCTTCCGCACCGGCTACCGCGCCTTCCTCCCGTCGGCCTGGATCCCGTCTCTCGAAGGCATGGAGGACAAGCTGCGCGCCGGGGCCCGCGTGGCCGACATCGGCTGCGGGCATGGTGCGTCGGTGGTCGTGATGGCGCAGGCCTACCCCCGCTCGGAGTTCTGGGGCTTCGACTTCCACGCCCCCTCCGTCGACACCGCCCGCAAGCGGGCCGCCGACGCCGGTGTGAGCGACCGCACGCACTTCGAGGTCGCCTCGGCCAAGGAGTACCCGGGAACCTACGACCTCGTGTGCTTCTTCGACTGCCTGCACGACATGGGCGATCCGGTAGGCATCGCGTCGTACGCGCGGCAGCACCTGGCCGACGACGGGACGGTGCTGCTGGTCGAGCCGTTCGCCCTCGACGACCGGACCGCCAACCTCGAAGGCAACCCGATGGCCGCCCTCCTCTACACCGCCTCGGCGTCGATCTGCACCCCGAACTCGCTCTCCCAGGAGGTCGGTCTCGGCCTCGGTGCGCAGGCCGGGGCGGCCCGGCTGCGGGAGGTGTTCGAGGAGGCCGGCTTCGCCCGGTTCCGGAAGGCGGCGGAGACGCCCATGAACCTGATCCTCGAGGCCCGCCCCTAGGTCGCCTGGGTGGCCTCCTCCACGGTCAGCTCGGCGGCGGGGTCGGCTTCGAGGCGTTCGTCGGGGATCGGGGCGCCGCTGCGGACCGACCGCCCGTAGGTCCCGGCGGCCAGGCGCTCCTCGGCGCGGGAGATGGCGCCCAGGCGGGCCTCGATGCCGCCGATCACGGCGTCGTCCCCCGCTTCGGCCGTCAGCGACTCGGCCCCGTCACTGAAGCGGGCCGACTCGTCTCCCGCAGCCCGGTCCTGCTCCGCCGCCTCGCTCCGGTCGGCGAGCAGCTGCTCCAGACGGGCCTTCTCCTCCCCGAGGAGCTGGCGGGCGCGCTCTGGTTCCATGGGTTCCAATCTCCCCGATCGGGATCGGGACTGTCGAGCGGGAGATCACCCGGCCGGCCGGGGCCCCCGACAAATCAGCGCCCCTTCCTCGCCTCCCTCCAGCTGGCGATCATCTGGGCGAACTCGGTGGGGTTGTACATGTCCTCCTCGAGCGAGAACCTGCCGTCCCCGGCGTAGTCCAGCCTGGTCCAGCTGTCGGCCTCGTGCACCGTGCCGTCGCCCGGGTCGGCCATGCGGTTGATGACCGAGCACACCACCCAGCCGCGGTCCTCGTCGATCACGTACCAACGGATGGGGAAGGAGTTCATGTCCTTGTTGATGGCCGTGGACATCGTCTCGCCGATCCATTTGCGGATGGCCTGGCGGCCCTCGAAGCGGCCGTAGTGGTGCTCGACGTAGGTGGCGTCCTCGGTGAACAGCTCGGCCCACTCGTCCCAGTCGCCTGAGGCCGCCGCCCGGGCCGCCGTCTCCCGGTAGTGGGCAAAGGCGTCCTCGATCTCCTGGCGCGGGTACTTCCCCACCTATTCCGCCCGGGAGGGCTGCGCTCCCGGAGCTCCCTCGGCGAACACCTCCTCCGGGAAGTCGGCGTTCTTGGACAGGCGCCACTGCGGGGAACGCTTCTCGAGGAAGGCCATCGGGCCTTCCCGGGAGTCGGGCTGGCCGGTTGTCCACCCGAAGAGAGCGCCCTCGCGCCGCTGGGCGGCGGGCCGGTCCGGCTCGGCCAGGTTCGAGTAGACGAGCCGCTTCACTATGCCGGCGGAGACCGGGGCCACGTTCTCGGCGATGTCGCGGGCCAGGTCGAGAGCCCGCGCCAGGACCTGGTCGGCCGGCAGGGCCTCGGACACCAGACCCATCTCGGCCGCCTCCCGCCCGCTGAAGGTCCGGCCGGTCATGAGCAGCTCCAGACCGCGGGACACCCCGACGATACGGGGCACGATCCAGTTGGCGCTCAGCTCGGGGATGACGCCCCGGCGGCTGAAGGCGAAGGCCAGCTTTGCCTCCTCGGCCGCCACCCGGATGTCCCACTGCATCGGCATGGTCAGCCCCACCCCGATGGCGTGGCCGTTGATGGCGGCGATGATCGGGGTGTTCATCTCCCAGTACTCCCGCCGGTCGTCGATCCGCAGCTCGTCGGCCGACCGGTCCGTCATCACGCCACCGCGACTCCCGCCCCCGCCGCCGCCACTGAAGGTGTCGGCGCCCGCCGCCAGGTCGGCGCCGGCGCAGAAGGCCCGCCCGGCACCGGTCACGACGATGGCCCGCACGTCCTCGCGCCGGTCGAAGGTCACTATGGCGTGGCGCACCTCCAGCCCGAGCCGGGCGGTGTAGGCGTTCATCCGGTCGGGCCGGTTGAACGTGACGGTGGCGACGCCGTCCTTGTCCTCGGTCAGGATCGTCTGGTAGTCCATGGCCCCCGCCGTCACTCGCCGCCCTGGGCCCCGGCCAGGAGCGGGCTGATGCCCACCCCCATGTGGTCGTAGGCCGCCTCGGGAGCGGACCGCACCTGTTCGTCGAGGCGGTGGGCGTCGTCTCCGACGAGGATGCGCCACTTCCCGGCGCGCACCCCGTCCAGGATGATCGTGGCCGCCCCGGCGCCGTCGAGGGGGGCGCTGGTGCGGAAGCCCTCCTCGACCATCTTGACGATGCCCCGGATCTGGTCCGGCGGAAGCTCGCCCACCGGCAGCCCCCGCCGGGCCAGGTCGGCCCGGGTCGTCTCGAGCTCGGCGTCGGTGAGGGCGTCGGGCTCGGGGCGCCCGAAGTAGCGGCGGGAGTTGGCCACGATGTCGGTGCCGATGTGGCCGGGCATGACCACCGAGACCTTCACGTGGGGCGCGTTCACCCGCAGGTCCTCGATCAACGCCTCCGAGAACCCCTTCACCGCGAACTTGGCGGTGCTGTAGGCGGTGTGGGGGACGCCGGGGCCGAGCGACGCCCAGAACCCGTTGACACTGCTGGTGTTGACGAGCCGGGCCTCGTCGGCGGCCACCAGGTGGGATAGGAACGCCCGGGTGCAGTAGTAGACGCCCCACCAGTCGACCCCGAAGGTCCGCTCCCAGTCCTCGCGGGTGTCGGTGAACAGGCTCCCGCCCCCGCCGATGCCGGCGTTGTTGAACAGCAGCTCGATGACGTCCCCGTGCTCCCGCACCACCTCCTCCCGGAAGCGCAGGACCTGCGCCTCGTCTGAGACGTCACAGATGTGGGTGGTGATCCGGGCGCCGGAGCCGGCGGCGGCCTCGGCCCGCGCCACCGTCTCGGCCAGCCCCACCGCGTTGACGTCACAGGTGGCCACCGAGCAGCCCGCCGTCGCCAGCTGGACCACCAGCTCCCGCCCCATGCCCGAGCCGCCTCCGGTGACGACCGCCCGCTTGCCCGCGAACGATTCCATTCCGACCCCCTCTCCGCCCGCTCAAGGTAGCCGGGAGCCTCGGGGCGGCGTCGTTGGCACCCCGGCGTCAACCGATCGTCGCCGGCAGGTCCGACCCCTGCATGGCCCCGGCCCAGGGGTAGGACAGGGGCTCGATCAGGAGGTACGGGGCCTCGGCGGTCACGTCGGCGTCGGGGTGGTGGGGGGCGGCGGCGCGGACGGCGCCGGTGAGCCCGGCCGCGTCCCCCTCGAACAGGACCAGATCGGTCCGGGCCGTGGGGTCCCGGCTGGACTGGAAGGTCATCACCCCGTGGACCCCGTCCACGGCGGCGACCGCGGGCGACCACTCCGACCGGTACCACTCGCCCACCGGCGGCGGGCCCCGGCGTTGCACGAGGAGCAGGCCGGTGTGGCCGACGAAGGGAACCTCCTCCTCCGGGAGCCGGATGGCGGGCGAGGACACCGCCCCCAGCAGCGCCATGGCGTCGCCGTCCCGCACCGCCTTCTTCTCGGCGGGGAAGCGCATCCGGTCCTCGGCGTACAGGCGGTCGCGCAGCGTGCTCATCCCCGCCAGCGTCTCGGCCGGCTCGGCGCCCAGGGTGTAGATGGTGAGGAAGCTGCCCCGCCGGCCGGCCAGAGGAGACGTCGGTGCGGTGACCCGGAGGTCGTGCAGCTCGGGCGGGGCCACGTAGCGCCGGCCCGACATCACGCCCGGCAGGCGGACGTTGGGTGGTACGTGCTCGAGGTCGTACCAGCGGTTCCACGCCACGACGGCGTCGAGGTCGCAGTCCAGCACGGCCAGGATGATCCCGGTCGGGATCACCGCCGGGCCCCGTCGCCGTCCGCCGGCCCGCCACCGGGACGGAACACCACCTTTATGGCCCCGCTGGCCTTGTCGACCGCGGTCCCGACGGCCTCCCGGTAGGCCTCGAGGGGGAACTCGTGGGTGACCACGGCGTCCTCGGGCAGGAGGCCCCGGGCCAGGATCGCCAGGGCCCGGTCGATGGAGTGCATCCCCACCCCGCCGGCCGGCCCCGGCGCCGGGCCGGCGTCGACCTGGTGGTCGATCGAGCCGACCAGCGCCACCTCCTTGTACCAGACCGGCGTCAGGTCGACGGCGCTGATGCCGGCGGCGCCGAGGAGCAGGACCGTGCCGTGATAGGCGGCGCTGCGGAGGGCGTCGGTCACCGCTGCCGGCGTCCCCACCGCCTCGATCACATAGGGGAAGCCGCTCATCAGCATCACGTCCGGAAGCGCTCCCGCCAGCCGGGCGCCGGCCAGCGCGGCCAGCTCCTCCCAGTGGGCGCCCCCGGGGTCGGCGCGCACGACGTGGTCGGCGCCGCAGGCCCGGGCGGCGGCGGCCTGGTGCTCGTGGCGGGCCAGCACGGTCACCGGGCAGTCGGGGTACATGCCACGCAGCGCCGCGACCGCGGCCAGGCCGATGATCCCCGCCCCGACGACGAGAACCGGGCTGCCGTCCTCAGGCGGGGACCGCAGGAGCCCGTGGGCGCAGATCGACACCGGCTCGTGGAGGCACGCGGCCCGGTCCGACACCGGATCGGGAACGGGATGGACCATCGACGCGTGCGCCACCAGCTGCTCGGCCCATCCGCCTCCGAGGCCCCACGTGTAGCCGATGGTGCGCCCAGGGGTCAGCACCCGGCTGTCGAGGTTGAGGCAGCACGAGGTCCAGCCCCGTGCGCAGTTCTCGCACGGGGGATCGATGCCCCGGACCAGGCACGGCAGGCACGGGTCGACCGCCACGCGGCTGCCGACGGGCAGGGGGAAGTCCGGGCCGGCCTCGATCACCCGGCCGGCGATCTCGTGGCCGAGCAGGAGGGGCAGGGTCCCGACCCCGATCAGGGTCGGGGAGGGCCCGGTGTTGTGGGAGAACAGGTGCAGGTCGCTTCCGCAGATCCCCCCGGTCACCACCTCGACCCGCCCCCAGTCGCCCCGGGGCAGCGCCGGCTCCTCCACCTCCACGAGCGAGGCCGGGAACGACGGGTCGGCAAAGTCGAGCTGGACGGCGCGCACGGCGCGTCTATACACCACCGCCCGCGGGCTCGTCGCCCTCGTGGAGGCCGGACGCGATCCGGGCCCGGCGCACCCGCGCCATGAGCTTGCGCAGGGGCCAGTCGGCCACCAGCACCACGATCGCTATGCCGCTGGCGATCAGCGACCCCGACCAGAACCCCAGCCCCGACGACAGGCCCACCGCCGCCGCGACCCACAGCGAGGCCGCGGTCGTGAGGCCCTTGACCCGGTCGGTGCGCTTGAGGATGGCCCCGCCCCCGAGGAAGCCGACCCCGGCCGCGACGTAGGACGCGATCCGGGTGGGGTCGATGCTCAGGTCGGTCGCGTTGCGGGGGAGCACGAACTGCCCGAAGGCCCCCACCGAGAGGGCGCCGAAGAGGGCCGACCCCAGGGCCAGCAGGACGTGGGTCCGCAGCCCGGCGTCGTGACCGTCGACCTCGCGCTCGAAGCCGATGACCGCCCCGAACAGCGCCGCCGCGCCCAACCGCAGGGCGGTCGAGGCGGCGGTGAGATGCCAGGGCTCGGCTGCCATCGTCTGGGGTGATACCCAAATCAGCCGGGCAGGACCACCTCGACCGACAGCCCCCGACCGGCCAGGTCCACGCTCGCGTTGTCCTCCTCGTAGCGCCGGCCCTGGACGTTGAACAGCCGGACCGGCTCCTCGCCGAAAGGGAACGGGCCCCAGTGCCACGTCCCCCGGTGCAGGACCACGGCCTGCAGCGGATGGAGCACGAACGCCCGCACCGACGCGGTCGGCCGGGCGCCGGCGAAGTCCTCCGCCGCCGGGGCCACCGCCACCACCGAGTCGCAGTTCAGCGCCATCAGGCACTGGGTGTGGGTGTCGTGGCGGAACATGACGTCGCAGCGCAGCCCGCCGGGCAGGACCGTCACCTCGTCCAGGGTGTGGCCGATCACGTTGACGTGGACGTCCGCCCACGCGAACTCCAGGCGGTGGCTGCCGTCGCGGGGGTCGGTGTCCTCCACCGGGATCCATCCGAAGGGGTCCCACGCCTCCTCGGTCAGCTCGACCGCCGTCACCCGCTCTGGCACGTTCCGGCTCCCGCTTCTACGCTGCGCCGGCCGAACGTTAGACGCCGTGCGCGCCGGGCGCTCGGGCCGGAGGAGGGATCGAGATGGACGTCCGCAACATTCGCGACAAGGCGCCGGTGGTGGAGCACAACGGCACGGTCCCGGTCTGGTGGATGGTCGAGTCCCAGGAGATGAAGGACCTCACCGACGGGGGATTCCTCGAGCTGGTCAACGAGTTCGAGGTGGCCGGGGGCGGCGCCGTCGACCCGCACTCCCATCCGACCCACGAGTTCTACTACGTGATGTCGGGGCGGGGGATCATGGAGATCGAGGGGGACCAACGGGAGATCAGCCAGGGTGACCTGGTGCACATCCCCCCGAACAAGGTCCACACCCTGCGCCCGGTCACCGACCACGCCCCGATCCACTGCTTCTGCTTCGCCATCGGTGTGCCCGGCGCGGGCCCGATCGACTACACCAACCACTGAGTCACTCCGGGGAACGGGCGCGGCGTGCGCCCGTCGCTCATCCGCCCAGGTAGGTGCTGGCCAGCACCGAGCTGCGGCGCAGCTCCTCGGGCTCCCCGACGAAGTCGATGCGGCCGTGGGTCATCACACAGCAGATGTCGGCCAGCTCGAGCGCCCGGCTCATGTACTGCTCGACGAGGAGGATGGCGATCCCCTGCTCCTTCAGCAGGGCGATGTCGGCGAACAGCTGCTCGACCACGATCGGCGCCAGCCCCATCGAGATCTCGTCGACCATCAGCAGGCGCGGCCCGGCCAGGAAGGCCCGGCTGATGGCCAGCATCTGCTGCTCGCCACCGGACAGGGTGCCGGCCCGCTGGTCGAACCGCTCCTTCAGCCGGGGGAAGTGCTCGAGCACCCAGGCCAGGCGGGTCTGGCGCTGCGACCGGTCGGATCCGGCGTTGGTGTTGACCCGCAGGTTGTCGCGCACGTTGAGGTTGGGGAAGATGCCCCGGCCCTCCGGGATCAGCACCAGGCCCCCGGCTGCGGTCTCGTGCGGCGCCCGTCCGTCGATGCGCCGGCCGGCAAAGCGCACCGCCCCCCGCCTGCACTCCACCAGCCCGGCGGCGGTGCGCAGGGTCGTCGTCTTGCCCACCCCGTTGGGGCCGAGGAGCGCCACGACGGTGCCGGCGGGAACCGTGAGGTCGACGCCGTGCAGGATCTCGATGCGGCCGTAGCCGGCCACGACCCCGTCGAGCTCGAGGAGCGGAGCCATCAGCTGGCGGTCCCGAGGTAGGCCGCCTGCACGGCCGGGTCGGCGGCCACGGTATCCGGCGTCCCGGAGGCGATCAGCTGGCCGAAGTCCATCACGTAGACCCGGTCGGAGATCGTCATGACCATGTCGACGTCGTGCTCCACGAGCAGGATGCCGATCCCGCTGGCGGCGATCCCCCGCAGGATCCGCGACAGCTCCTCGGTCTCGTTGGTGTCGAGGCCGCTGCCGGTCTCGTCGAGCAGTAGCAGGCGGGGCCGGGTGCACAGGGCTCGGCCCAGCTCGACCAGGCGCAGGACCCCGGTGGACAGCTCTCCCGCGACGAGATCGCGCGCCCACTCCAGCCCGACCTGGGCCAGGCTGGCCTCCACCGCCGCCACCACCTCGGGCTCGTCGGGGTGGCGCAGCCGGAACAGGCCGCGCAGGACGCGCCCGGGGCGCGCCATCTCGGCGGCCACCTGGAGGTTCTCGAACACCGTCATGCCGCTGAAGACCTCGAGACGCTGGAAGGTGCGGCCCATCCCGAGCCGGGCCCGGACGTGGGGCTCGAGGTTCGTGACGTCGCTGCCGTCGAAGCGGATCCGGCCCCGTGTCGGCCGCAGGAGCCCGGTCATGCAGTTGAACAGCGTGGTCTTGCCCGCACCGTTGGGCCCGATGAGCGAGGTGATCTTCCCGTTCTCGGCTGCCAGCTTCACGCCGTCGAGAGCCACCAGGCCACCGAAGCGATGGGTGACGTTGTCGACCTCGAGCAGGGTCACGGGCCGCCCCCTCGACCGGCCCCGACCCGCTCCCGGGCAGGGACGTCGGCCAGGAGCCGCCGGGCGAACTCGGACGGCTGAGGCCGGGCCGCAGTGGGAAGGACGCCGGCCGGTCCCGCCTTCCGGGCCTGGGCGCGCTGGGCCCGCGCCAGGGCGCGCAGAGCCGGTTTGGGCACGGCCCCGATCTGCGCCACCCGCCGGGCCACCCCCACGAGCGACCTCCCGGGCAGGACGCCGAGGGACAGGGCCAGGACGGCGAACAGGATGTCGGACACTCCGAACTTGTGCAGCACGATGTTGAGCATCTCGTACAGCACGGCGCCGACCACGCCGCCGGCGAGTGAGCCGACGCCGGCCACGACGACCACCACGAACCAGGTGAGGCTGGTTTGCAGCGGGTCGAAGTACAGCCCGTTGAACAGCCGGGTCTGCTCGGCCAGCAGGGCGCCCCCGATGCCGGCGATGAAGGCGCTGACGGCGAAGATGAACAGCTTGTAGCGCCGCAGGTCCACCCCCACGGCGCGGGCCGCCGTCTCCGAGTCGCGCATGGCGCCCAGGATCCGGCCCAGCCGGCCCCGGCGCAGGTTGCGGGCCAGCAGCAGGATCAGCGCCACCCACGCCAGCTCGAAGTAGTAGAAGGCGTGCTCGCCGTCGAACGACCAGCCGAACAGGCTGGGCCGGGACACGGCGATGCTCCCCGATCCCACGACCAGGTCGTCGGTGAAGACGAGGCTGTACACCAGAAGGCCCATGGCCAGGGTCATGAGCCCGAGCAGCAGGCCCCGCCGGTTGAGCACCGGAAAGCCGGTGAGAACCCCGAGCACCATGGCCGCCACCCCGCCGAGGAGCATGGAGAGGATCACGGGCACGTGGACGGCGGTGGCGGCCTCGGCCGCCACGAAGGCGCCGATGCCGGCGAACCCGGCCTGGCCCAGCGTGATGTAGCCGCAGAACCCGGTGATGCACACGATCGAGGTGAACACCACGACGAGCGCCAGCATGACCTGGCCCTCCCCGATCGTCCCGACCGTCAGCAGCCACGGCAGGACCACGGCGACGAGGGCAACGACCGCACCGAGCAGCACCGGGGTGCGCGCCGCCCGGGCCCGCCGGCCCAGGCCGGCGGCCACCAACCCGCCCCGGCTGACGGCCCGGGCCACCGTGGCCGTGCTCTCGCTCTCGTCGAGACGGCGCAGGACCACCAGGGCCACGACGAGCAGGACAGCCGACAGGTTCTGCTCGATCTGGCCCACCACGTAGGTGATCCACGTCGGCAGGTGCCAGTGGAAGACCGGAAGGATGCGGGGGTTGAAGTGGGTGAGCAGGCTCGACGCCACCCCGAGGGCGATGCCGGTGACCGCCGCCGCCGGCATGCTCACCAGCCGGGCCACCACCGCGACCGAGAAGGTCTCGAAGACCACCAGCAGGGTGAGGTGGAACGGGTCGAGGTAGAACAACGGCGCCAGCAGCACGCCCGTCAGCCCGGCAAAGCCGCACCCCAGGGCCCACGCCATGGCCGAGACCCGGTTGGAGTCGATGGCGGCCAGCTCGGAGAGCTCCCGCCGGTCGACGACGGCACGGATCTCGAGCCCCAGCCGGGTGCGCCCGAACATCAGCCACATCAGCACGCTGATGGCGGCGACGAGGACCACGACGACGAGCTGGTCCTCGCCGATCCGCACGCCGGCACCGAGGCTGAGAGCCCGGTTGCTCACGATGTCGGGCGCGTCCTGGCGCACCAGGCCGGTCCAGATGGCGTACATGAGCCCGAGGAGCAGCAGGAACACGCCGAGAATGGCGACCAGCCGCTCGGCCTGGCTGGCGCCCCGGCGCTCGAGAGGCCGGAACACGAACCGCTCGAGCAGGAGGCCCACGCCCGGACCCACCACGATCACCCCGAGGGGGGCGGCGATGCCGAGGGGCCAGTGCCACCGGGCGTTGAGCTGCCAGACCACGTAGGCCACGAGCACGGCGATGGCGCCGTAGGCGAAGTTGAACACGCCGGTGGCCCGGTAGGTCAGCACCACGCCCATGCCCGCCAGCGAGTAGATGGCGCCGGCGGCGATGCCGGCTACGACCAGCTGGAGCCAGATGGAGGTGGCGAAGCCGAGGACCATGTCAGCCGGGACCCATGTGTCAGCTGCTCGAGAGGGCGGGCTCGCAGACCCGGCAGGCGGAGAGGCCGCGCTGCTCGATCCCGCGGGCGTTCACCGCCTCGACCCCTTCCTTGCCCCGCACCATCTGGCAGCCGGGGGCGTGGTAGGTCGTACCGGTCGGGAGGGCCACCAGCCCCGCCGACTCCGCGGCGGCGCCGTTGGCCGACGGGCCGGTCCGGGCGGCACCGACGGCGCCCGGCGAGCGGGGGCTCCCGACCAGGTCGGTGGGGGCGTCGGGGTGGGCCAGCAGGACGGCGCGCAGCTCGCCGACCATCTCCTCGAGCCGCTCGATCCGGCCCGTGTCCTGGCGCCGGCGCTCGGCGCTGATGATCGCCGCGCCGATGCCGACCAGCGCCACCCCCCCGAGGCCACCCGAGATGAGATAGGGGAGCTGCTTGGCGACGAGGGCCTGGCCGGAGACGCCGTACCACCCGACGATGATCACGACGACGCCGACGGCGGCGAGGATCCAGCCCGCCCAGGGCAGCACGGCCCCGGCCGCCCACTTCCAGAACAGCGCCGCGTCGGGCAGCCGCTCGTCGTCGGCCCCCACGCGGGAGACCGGAACACTCATGACGTCATCGCTCATTGGCCACTCCTACGACCGACGCCGCGGACACTGGGCCGCGGCCGGTGGAAGCCCAGGCCGACCAGCACGGCGGCCAGGGCCAGGACTACTGACAGGTACAGGGTCGAGAACCGCCGGCTGACGAACGCCCCGGAGGTCGTGGCCAACTGGCGGGGCGAGCCCCCGGACGCCCCGGGGGTGGCAGAGCTTCCGGTCGACTCCCCGCCGCCTCCGGCCGTGGCGCCCGATCCGCCGAGAGAGCCCGCGTCCACCGGGAGAGCCGCCGTACCGGTGTCGACGGCCCCGCCGGATGCGGGCGAGGTCGTCGATCCCGGCAGCAGTCCCGCCGGCGGGGCCGGGAGCGAGCTGCCGGCCGGGGTCGCCGACACCGACGCGCACGACGAACCGAGCGTGTAGTCACCGTTGTAGATGTCTCCGACGAGCGGGGCGGCCTGGGCGTTGGCCGAGGTGTGCACGAACACCCCGTCGGCCTGGGCCCCGGTGCAGTCACCCACGAGGGGCTGGGGCGGCTTGGCCGTGGCCCCGACGAGGGTCACGTCGGCGTTGGCCGCCTCCAGCGCCTGCTGCAGAGCGGCGTTCAGGGAGTCGAGCAGAGCGGAGCCGCTGCCCTGCCCGGACACCGTCACCCCGTTGCTCCCGATGGTGGCGGGCTGGCCGGCCACCGTGACCCCGCTCACCGTCACGACGTCATTGTGGGTGTGCACCCCGGCACCGTCGGTCTTGGCGTGCGACTCGGTGTGTACAGAGGCGATGTCGATCATCCCTCCGAGCAGGCTCACCCCGGACAGCTGGGTCTGGGCGTCGGAGAGGAGGGTCGAGCCGGAGAAGTGCTGGGCGGTCGACGCCGTCATCGACTTCACCGCCACGACCGCAGAGCTGGCCGCCGCCGACGCACTGACCGGGTGGCGCAGGATCAGCGACGCCTGGCGGAAGAAGGCGGCGCTGGCGGTCGCCAGGCGGTCGCCCCCGGACGAGGCCGAGGCCGGACCAGGAAGGGGCGAGGGGGACGAGGCCGACGACGACGACGCGGGCGCGCCGGCGGCGGTGGCCGACTCCCCCGGCGCGCTGAACGCCCCCGTGACGGCGTCGGTGGCCACGCCGGCGTCGGGGTCGGCGGAGGCGTCGGCCGCCGCCGCGTTCAGCGAGGAGGGCTGGCCGGCGCCACCGGCCTGGGTCGAGGTCTGCTGGCTGACGTTCGGCGGCTGCGAGGGCGGGCCCTCGGTCTGTACCGACAGCGGGAAGGTCGGAACAGGCTCGCAGTTGAGCTGGCAGATCAGGCTGCCCGTGTTCCCGAAGGTCGGACCGGGCCAGAAGGTCGACGCCCGGGCCAACTGGCCGTCGTTGCTGTAGCGCGTGGACCCTTCAGCGAACGAACCGTAGAAGGGCTCGTACACGGCGAAGCCGGCCTGGCCGTTCTCCTCCTCGTGCACCGCCGCGGCCGCCGCCCCGCCGGAGAAGGTGGTGGGACGGTTGGTGTCGGCTCCCGACGACGGCACGTGGAACGCCGTCAGCCCGCCGAGCGTGAGAGCGGCCACCCCCAGCCCGGCCCCGGCCAACCGGCGGCCCCGGGAGGGAGCGGACCTCCTCGAGAGAGCGCTCATCAGGCCACCTCCGCGGCCAGGGCCCGGGCGTTGCGCAGCGCCAGGGCCACCAGGGTGAGAGTCGGGCCGTAGCCCGACGCGGTGGGGAACGGTGAGGAGTCCGCCACCAAGACGTTGGGTGCCTCGAACAGCCGGGCCCACTCGTCGCATGCCGCGTCGGCGGGGTCGGGGCCCATGCGCACCGTGCCCATGACGTGGCGGGAGGACGGGACGGGGGATATCTGGGTCCCGTAGGGCAGCCCGGGCCAGGGCGAGGTGGCGGTCGTGGTCCACCGGGCGCCGGCCGCCTCCATGACCTCGGTGAGCACGGTCGCGTAGTGGGCCGACGCGACCAGCTCGTGCTTGTGGGGCTTGTAGGTCACCCGCGCCACCGGCATCCCCCGCACGTCCCGCACGGACGGATCGAGGTCGACCCGGTTGCCGGCCTGGGGCAGGTCCTCCCCCTGCATGGTGAAGGCCGCCAGGTGCTCGCGCATCTCCGACGCGCGCATGGAGTCCTTGTGGGCCGGCCCCCAGGGATACAGCTTGGCCTCGAGCACGGGGTGCGAGGCGGCGCCGTGTTCGGTCATCCCGCCCCGGATCCAGGGCAGGTCCGCCTCCCGCGCCGCCCGCCGGGAGTCCTCGTCGTCGATCAGATGGTCGTCGTGGAGGTGGGTCACCGCCCGGCCCCGGTGGGGGTGGAGCCGCTCCTCGAGGCGGCCCACCACGAAGGTCTGGAAGTGCACCATGAGGTTGCGGCCGATGGCGGGGTTCTCGAAGCCCGACAGCATGAGCAGACGCGGGGTCTCGAAGGCGCCGGCGGCCACGACCACCGCCTTGGCCTCCACCGTGCGGCGGGACCCGTCCAGATCGACCAGCTCCACGCCGGTGGCCCGGCCGGCGCTGGTGACGATGCGGGCGGCGAAGGTGTCGGGCCACAGCTCCGCCCGCCCGCTCGCCAGCACGCGCTGCAGCATCGCCACCGGGTCCCCCTTGGCGTGGATGGGGCAGGGGAAGTACCCGCAGAACCCGCAGTTGTTGCAGGCGGGCCGTCCGTCGTAGGGGACCGAGTTGGCGGCGGTGGGAGCGGGATACGGGTGGAGGCCGACCCTCTCGGCGGCGACGGTGGTCAGCACGCAGGCGTACATGGGGGCGCCCGGGGGCATCGGGAACGGGCTCGAGCGGGGGGCGGCGAAGGGGTTGGTCCCGTCCTCTCCCGCCACCCCGATCAGGCGCTCGGCCTCGGCGTAGTAGGGCTCGAGCTCGTCGTAGCCGAACGGCCAGTCGGCCAGGGTCGACCCCTCGATCGGACCGCGCTCCGACAGCAGCCGGAAGTCCTCCTCGAGGAACCGCGGCGTCTTGCCGTCGGCGTGCACCCCGCCTCCCCCGACGGTCGTGGGGATGCTGTTGACCTCGCCGACGTAGGCCCGGTCCCCGTCCCCGGCGTCGACCCGGAAGGTGCGCGGCTCCAGGAGCGGATCGGGGCCGAGGAAGTGGCGGACCATGAACTTGAGCTCGTCGTTGCTGTAGTCACCGAGCAGCCGGGTGGGGTCGGCGGTGTCGATCAGATGGTTGCGGCCCTTCTCGACGATCAGGACCGACCGGCCCGCCTCGACCAGGGCCAGGGCGGCCGCCGACCCGCCCGGGCCCGAACCGATCACGACGGCGTCGAAGTCGCGCGTCACCCGACGACCGCCACGCAAGCGGGCACCTCGGCGGACGCCACGATGGGTGTCACGCCGTCACGACCCGTCCGGGCTGAACGGTGTCCCGTACCAGGGCAGGTTGTAGCAGGTGCCGATCTTGGCGTCGGTGACGAAGGTCCCGGCGGCGTTGTTCCACTGGCCGATGGCGTCGCAGGCCGGGGCCGGCTGGCTGTAGTTGAGCGGGGTCCAGGCCACCGGGTCGGCCAGGCCGTCGAAGGTGTAGCCGGGGCCGCCCACAGCGGGCTGCTTCCAGGAGTTCATCCACTTGAGGAGCCCGGCCCGGGTGGGACTCGATCCCATGGACTTGATGGCGTCCCCGAAGAGCACCCCGAGGCCGTAGCCGTCGAGCGCCCACTGGTGGAGCTGGGCGTGGGGCTCGTAGGTGGAGAAGTCCTTGCGGAACTGGGCCACGACCGGGTTCGAGGTGTCGGAGTAAGGCTCGGACGCGTCGGCGGAGTACACCGAGTCGCGGCACGGGGAGCTCCACTGGCCCACGGCCTGGCCGAACACCTCTACGGTCGACATCTTCACCGGGACCGTGAAGCCCTGGCGGTCCATCGCCGCGCACAGCTTGGCGTTGCCGGCGGTGTCCATGGCGTCGAAGATCACGTCGACGTGGTCGGCGCGCATGTTGATCACGTCGGTGTCGAAGGTGGGATCGGCGGGGTTCTCTCCCTCGTGGTTCCCGCCGCCCTCGTAGGTAGTGGCGATGCCCGCCGACTTGGCCCCGACCTCCTCGAAGTAGCCGGCCTGCTGGGACACCGGGATGATGTAGAAGAAGAAGGCCCCCTTGCTCACGTGCTTGTTGTCGTGAGCCCACTTGTAGACCTGGGCCTGGTTCTCGTTGGTCGGCGGCAGCTTGCCGTTCCGCGGGTAGCCCGAGCCGTAGATGCTGAACATGTTCGGATACATGTAGTAGCCGTTGCAGAGCGGGAAGCCGACGTCGGGGACGCCCTGCTGGTACTCGTACTTGGCCGACGAGGCGCAGGCGTCGGTGTTGTTCGCCAACATGGCAAAGACGTGCTTCTGGCTCACCAGCTTGGTGGCGCACGACAGGTTCTGCTGCCCGTCGGCGGAGTCGTCGCAGGTGTCGAGGATGATCTTGCGGCCGTTGATCCCGCCCCGGGCATTGGTGGCGTTCACCCACGCCTGCAGGCCGGGGAGGGTCACGCCGAAGGCGTAGGGCCCGAGGGCCCCGTTGATGGCGGTCACGTTGCCGATCGTGATCGAGTTGGCGGTCACGCCGACGTCGCTGGCGCCGTTGGCCGCGCCGCCTCCTGACCCACCGCTGCCTGTGGTGCCCCCGCCGGTGCCGCCCGACGACGCCGGGCCCGTCCCGGTGGCCCCACCCGTCCCCGGGCCCGCGCCCGCGGAGGTGGCCCCGCCCGAGAGCGAGCTACCGCCCCCGCTGCCCGAGCCCGAGGTCCCGCTGAGCCCCGGCCCCGTCCCGGACCCCGACGCCGTCCCTCCCGGCTGGCCGCCGGCGGAGACCGAGCTCGGGTTGGCCGCGCCGGCAAAGGCGTTGTCGGACAGGCGCGTACCGCAGCCGGCCAGCCCCAGGCTGATCAGCCCCGCGGCCACGACCCATACGTTCCGACGGACTCTGCGACTGCGCACCCATCTACGCACCGGGCACGCCCTCCTTTCCTGCTCCCCCCGTGGGCGCCGATGCGACTCCGCCAACCGTAGACCCACCCCGCCGCAGCGGGCCCGGCACCCGGGGCGGGGCGGGATCTCTCACCATCGCCTCGGCCAGCACGTCCTCCGCCGCCGCCAACCCGGCCGGCACTGCGTCCGCCAGCATCGCCTCGGCCGGGCCGGACCCCCGGAGGGCGTCGAGGCGCGCCGACTCGGCGCACACGAACGCCACGTCGTGGGCGTAGTGCCGCCGGGCGAAGATGAACAGCACCCCCGCCATACCGCACACCGGGGCAAACAGCACCATGGCCCGCTGCAGCCCGGCGGCGTGGCCCGCCGCTGAGCCCCCGAGGTGGTCGGCCATGATCCCGACGATCAGCGACCCGGAGGCGGACGCGGCGCGCACCATCGAGCGCACGCTCGCGGCCCGCCCCCGCAGGTCCGCCACCACCACGTCGTTGAACAGCGCCTCGCTCGGGGCCAGCGGCAGGGTGATCGAGCACCCGCCGACGGCCAGGAACAGCCCGCTGATGATCAGGCTGTGGGTGGCGAAGCCCAGTGGCAGCGACACCACCGACACCAGCGAGGCCGCCACCACGACGTACACCCGGGCGTTCACCATCCCCCGACGGAAGAGGCGGTCGGAAACGACGCCCCCGGCCAGAACGCCGATGATGGCGGTCGGCAGGAGGATCCCGGAGAAGAGCCCGGCCTTGACGGCGGGGAGGTGGTCCACCCGCTTGAAGAAGGGGATGGCCCAGAACGACAGCGCATTGGCGAGCATCTGCGCGACCGTGAGCGACAGGAGGGCCCACCACATGGACGGGATGCGGAACAGCTCCTGCATCACCTCGCGGATGCTCGCCTTCTGGTAGTCGAGGGTGCCGACCCGGCGGGGCTGGGGCAGCCGGCCCGCCAGGGTGAGATCGGCACCTTCCGACGACCCGGCGATGGCGGCCGCGTGCGCCGCCTGCCGGTCGGCCTCGAGGTCGGCGTCCTGCTCGCCGCGGGCCGGCTCGGGCTGCACCGCGAGGAAGAGGCCGGTGACGACCCCGAGCGGCATCCAGAACCAGAACGCCCAGCGCCAGCCGCCGACCGACACCGCCACGCCGCCGCCGATGAACCCGATGAGGGCCCCCACGATCCCGCCGGCGGAGTACCAGCCCATCCGCATGGCCCGCTGCGCGACCGGCCAGTAGTCACCGATCAGGGAGATCGACGCCGAGTTGCTGGCCTCGGCAAAGCCGACCCCCAGCCGGAAGGCGAGCAGGGCCGCGAAGCTCCACGCCAGCCCGTTGAGCCCCATGAAGCCGGTCCAGAGGACCATGGAGGCGGCCAGGACCGCTGTCCGGCGGCGCCGGTCGGCCAGGATCCCGAACGGGGGGGCGCCGACCAGGACGATCAGGTTGCCCACCAGGGGCAGGAGGGCCACCGTCGAGTTGGAGACGTGGAAGGTGCGCTGGATCCCGTCGGCGGCCTGCGAGAGCGATCCGGTCTCCCCCGCCCCGAGGGTCATGGTCGCCGCGAGGGCGAGCAGGGGCGCCCAGCCGTAACTCGTCGCCCTAAGGCGCTGCCCCCCAGTCACCCCGGCAACTTCGACGCCCCCGGCCCCGATACCTACCTGCACCTACCATCACCCCCCGTGATCGAGGCCGACCAGCCGCTCTGGGGGAGGGTGGAACCAGGGGCCCTGGAGCGAATTCTCGTGCTCTCCCCCCACTTCGACGACGCCGCCATGGGGGCCGGGCTGCTGCTCCTCCGCCACGCCGGCGGGGCCGAGGCCACGGTGGTGACGGTCTTCGGTGGGCGCCCG
>DASUHN010000371.1 GCA_036273495.1 Acidimicrobiales bacterium
TGCCCACGATCACGAAGAAGTGGAAGTGCATCTCGATCACGCCGCCGCTGAGATCGACCAGTACCGCTGAGCACGTCACCAGGCCGAGGGCGTTCATGGCCGAGACGAAGGCGCGGTGGCGGGGATCGGTGGCCGACAGGAGGGCGAACACGGCGATGATCCCGGCGTACATGCCGGCCGAGGCCAGGTCGTAGCCGCGGACCAGGGCAAAGCACAGGATCACGGGGACGTGAGCCCTCAGGAGATAGGAGAGGGTCCGGTGACGGACCCGCCAGACGTCCTCGCTCAGGGACTGGCCGCGGGGGAGCCAGTCCAGGGCCCTCCGCCACCAGCGGAAGACGGCTCGGGTGGGGGCGGCTCCTCTGAGCGTCGGCTCCGCGCCGCCGGCCGGGTCGCGCTCCGTCGCGGGAAGAGACATAACGCCTAGTCGGTAGACAGCGCCTGACCCTGTATGACCAAATCCTGGTAGTCAGGGGTGCCGTCGAGACCAACGCTGCGGGAGGGCCGCCGCCTCGAGGGCCAACTTCCCGGCTCCGGGCGTCGTACGTCAACCCGGCAGGGTCAGCACCTCGGCTCCGTCGTCGGTCACGAGGAGGGTGTGCTCGAACTGGGCGGTGCGCCGCCCGTCCGCCGTGACGGCGGTCCAGCCGTCCTCCCACATCCGGTGCTGCCACGTGCCGGCGGTGATCATCGGCTCGATGGTGAACGTCATTCCCGGCTCCATGACCGTGTCCGCCGCCGGGTCGTAGAAATGCGGGACCACCAGCCCGTTGTGGAACACGGTTCCGACGCCGTGGCCCACGAACGCCCGCACCACCCCGAACCCGCAGGAGCCGGCGTGTCTCTCGATGGCCCGGCCGATCTCGCTGATGGCGGCGCCCGGGCGCACGGCGCCGACGCCCAGCTCGAGGCAGGTTCGCGTCGCCTCGATGAGCCGGGCCGAGTCGGCGTCGACCCGCCCGACGGGATAGGTGGCGTTGGTGTCCCCGTGGACGCCGTCGACGAAGACGGTGACGTCGACGTTGACGATGTCCCCGTCGGCCAGGGGCCGGCTGTCGGGGATGCCGTGGCAGATCACCTCGTTGACTGAGGTGCACACCGACTTCGGGTACCCGTGGTAGTTGAGTGGGCTCGGGTAGGCGCCCCGGGACACACACTCCTCGTGGCAGATGGCGTCCAGGGCGTCGGTGGTGACCCCGGGTGCGACGGCCCGCCCCACCGCGGCGAGGACCTCGGCCGCCATCCGCCCCGCCCGGCGCATGGCCCCGATCAGCTCGGGTGACTTGACCAGCGGCTCGCTCGTGCGGACGGGGCGACCGGAATCGGCGTAGTCCGGGCGGGGAATGCCGGCCGGCACGGCCCGGGCCGGGCTCAGCTGACCGGGGCGGACCCGGTCCTGGGTGGCCCGGTGGCAGCGCTTGTACTTCCGCCCGCTGCCGCACCAGCACAGTTCGTTGGCCTTGGGCGCTGTCATTCCGGGCCGGACGGGGGGCGCGGGGTCATCCCCCGAGAGTGTAAGGACGCCCGGCCGGCGACCGGAGGCTGCCGCTCGATTGGGGCCACCCCCTTTTCAAGAGGCCAGGTCTTCTGTCAGACTCTGGGGCTCGTGGGGCCAATGGGGAAATTGAGGGAAATGTGGCTACTGAGAGTGGCCCTCGCCGGGTCCGTCCTGGCGGGGTTCACCGCCGGGACCGTGCTGGCGCCTGCGCCGGCTGCCGCCAACACCGTCTCCCGGGCGGCGGCGAGCATCGTCTCCCCGCTCCCCACCAGGTCGATCTACGAGACGACGGCCTCGGGGCCGGCGCTGTACCGCCAGGGCCGGGCGGCGGGCCGGGCCGGCATGCAGGGCGCCGTCATCCTCGACTTCGGCCGGCCGGCGTACCAGGCCGGGGCGTACGGGACGATGGGCTTCGCCGACCGGTTCCTCCCGCTCGCCGACGTGGTGACGGGGGTCGAGAACTACGTCTCCGGCTACTTCGCCACCGCCCCCAGCTACACGAGCTTCGAGGTGATCGTCGGCACCAACAACAGCTGCGGTACCGGCCAGCCCTGCCCCCACTCCGGAGCCCGGTTCTGCGGGTGCGGGTCCCAGCCGGCCAGCTTCTACGAGTGGGGCCGCCACTTTGCCCTGGCGGTGTCCCAGGCCTCGTACTGGACCACGGGCACCCGGTCGCGGCAGGGCTTCACTGACCACGTGAAGGTGGTGGCCGGGGACGACGCCGAGCCGGGCTTCGATCCCGGCTACCGCAACACCTACGCCCTCATGTCGGGCTACGCCGCCGTCGGCACCGGGCTCACCATGGTCGACTTCGGTGATGCCGCACCCGGGCCATGGACCCGGGAGCAGCTGTACCAGGTGGCCTACGGGCTCCCGCCGAACGTGCCGTTCCCCGAGATCTACTACCGGGGCCAGGCCGGGGAGTGGGCCGACCTCGCCCGCTACGCCCTGAGCCACCACGGCAAGGTCATGACCTTCGCCGGCGTGCTGAGTCAGGACCCCGTGGGCAACACCGCGTCCCAGGCCTACTCCCAGCTGGTGGCGGCGTTGCGGCCGGTGACGGGCCAGGGGTCGGTGCGCTGGGCGTCGCAGATCGGCTTTCCGTAACCCGGTAACCGCACCGGGTGATGGCGGCGGGGCTCCGCAGGTATCCGGCCGCCCTGTGCCGAATCCCGACGGAATGGCGCGAATCCTCGGTACGGCCCCCGGCCGAAAGCCCCTCGTCCTGGCGGCCTCCGTCGCCGCCCTTCTCACCGCCGGGGTCTCCGGCCTGGCGACCGTGGGAAGCGGTCCCGTCACCGCCGGCGGGAAGCTGACCAAGGCGACGGCGTGCCCGAGCGGGTACGTGGTCGACGCCGACGTGGTCGAGGCCGCCGGCGGCCGGCCCGCCTGCGCTCCGGCCACCCATCCCGAGAACTACGAGGACCTGGCATCCCTCGGGGCCCAGCTGCAGGCCCGGGAGGCGGCGCCCTTCCAGCAGGGTGTGCCCGGGGCGTTCCGGTCCGGGGTGGCGGCGGCAAGCGCCCTGCCCGTGACCGGCGGGGCGTGGAGCCCGGCCGGAGCGACGCCTGACTGCGACGCCCACGTCTCGGCCCTGAACCCGGAGACGAACCAGCCCACCTGCCCGCTGACCGACAACACATCGGTGGCCGAGTCCAACGGGGACTATCCGATCGCCTCGCTCGGCCACAAGGAGCTGTCGGGGCGGGTCAACGCCTTCGCCGGGGATCCCGCGACCAACCGGGTGTGGGCGGCGCCGGCGGTGGGCGGCGTGTTCGAGACCGACAACGGCGGGGCCACCTGGCATTCGGTCGGTGACACGCTGCCGACCCAGGCCATGAGCGCCGTGGCCTACGACGTCGTCAGCGGGGCGGGCCGTTCCAAGGCTCACCGGCTGTTGGCCGGCACCGGGGACTTCTCGTTCGGCGCCGATGCCATCCAGGGCCTCGGCATCTACTACAGCGACGACGACGGCGGCACCTGGAAGGCCGCCAGTGGCCTCCCCGATCTCAGCATCGTGTTCAAGATCCAGCCGTCGCCCGCGGACAAGACCGGCAACACGGTCTACGCCGCCACGAGCAAGGGCCTGTACCGCTCGACCGACGGCGGTGTGCAGTGGACGAACGTCATGCTGCCGACCAGCCCGGCGGGCTACACCGTCAAGGACCCGACGACCGGCAAGCAGGTCTCGTGCACCGGGAACACCGGTACGCCCCTCTGCTTCTTCGCCAACATCGTCACCGACGTGGTGGTGAAGGGCACCGGCTCGGCCAACGCCCCTGCGGGTTCGGTCATGGCCGTGGTCGGGTGGCGGGCCGGCAAGGCCGTGGACAAGAACGCCGACGGGAGCCCGAACACCGACTGCCAGCTGAGCGGCGCCAAGACGGACTGCCTCCAGGCGCCGCAGAACGGGATCTACGTCTCGACCGGCAATGCCCCGAAGGGCCTGTCGCCCGGCGCTCCCGGGACCTTCAAGTTCCAGACCCACAAGGGCTCGCCGGCCGGGACCGACTTCGCCCCCGACAACGTGGTCGGGCGCACCAGCCTGGGGATCGCCGACGGGGCCCACCAGAACAACGACGCCGTCTTCGCCCTCGTCCAGGACGCCGTGAAGTTCCAGCAGTGCACCGACGACGTGGTCGACACGGACATGGCGTCGGTCTGCAACGCCGACGCCCAGGCCGAGGGGGAGGGCACGGTGCTCGACGGTGCCTACGCCACCTACGACTTCGGCAAGACCTGGACCAAGATCATGAACTGGACCCAGTTGGCCAAGGCCAGCGGGGCCCTGGCCGCCGAGCCGGGCTACGGGCCCGGAGTGCAGTCCTGGTACAACAACTGGATCAAGCCCGATCCCACGGCCACTGACGCCGGCGGGAAGCCCACCCGGGTGATCTTCGGCCTCGAGGAGATCTGGGAGAACAACGCCAACCTCCCGGGCGTCCTCAGCAACCCGTGGCTCGCCTACCCGGGCACCAGCGTGGCCGCCCCCTGGGAGGACATCGGCCGGTACTGGAACTCGTGCGGGGGCCTGGAGTCGACGGGCGGACTGCCCTGTGACACGTCCGGCACGCCCACGATCATGCCGACGTCCACGACCCACCCCGACCAGCACGCCTACCTCTTCGTGCCCGACGGCAAGGGCGGCGTGACCCTGTTCGCCGGCAACGACGGGGGCGCCTACGCCCAGCACGTGGCGGCCGGTTCCGACTTCTCCAACCAGAACTGGGGCAACGGGATCGACGTCGGGCTCAACGCTCTGCAGCCCTACGACGCCGAGATCTCCAAGGACGGCACCATCGTGGCCGGGCTCCAGGACAACGGGGAGACCAAGATCTCGGCCTGTCCCCCCTACATCTCCGGGTGTCCGGCCGGGACGATGGAGGAGCATTCGATCTTCGGAGGTGACGGCTTCGACACGGCCATCGACCCGCAGAACTCCAAGAACATCCTCGAGGAGTACACCTACGGGGCCGTCAGCATGAGCCTCAACGGCGGCAAGGACTGGTACTCGGTCGGCCCGGACTGCTCCGGGAACAGCTCGGAGTCCCAGTTCGCCACCGCCCTGGAGCAGGACCCGACGATCGCCGGGCACGTCGTGGCCGGCTGCACCCAGATCTCCGAGGCCGGGGACGGGGCGGGCACCGATGCCAACGGGAACCCGATGCCGTCGATCTTCGCCAACCCGTGCGCCGTCCCGGCGGGCGCCGATCCGTTCCAGTGCCAGCTGTCCAACAGCCCGTGGACCACGGTCTACGACCTCGGCCTGGCGACGGCGCCGGGCCAGCCGGTGAACCGCAACACCACCTGCAACGTGTCCGACTGCGTGTTCAACATCCCGTCCGCCGTCGGGGTCCGGGGGGCCAACATCTACGTCGGCTATTGCGGCTACTGCGACGTGGTGACCGGCGGCCTTCCCTTCCGCAGCGGGATCGCCACCAACGTCGGGGGTTCCCAGCCTCCCAAGCCGGGGACCGGCAACGGGTGGCACATCGCCAAGGCCCTGTGCAGCTCGTGCGGGACCAGCGACGGCAAGTTGCCCCAGCGGTACATCACGTCGATCCAGGTGGATCCGAGCGACCCGAGCACCGTCTACGTGACGATGGGCGGCTACGGCCGGCGGTGGATCCCGCCCGGGGCCATCGGGGACTCGACCGCCAACGTCGGCGTGGGCCACGTCTTCGTCTCCCATGACGCGGGCAACACCTTCACCGACATCAGCGGGAACATCCCCGACATCCCGGCCGACTTCTCCGTCGTGCACAACGGGAGCCTGGTGGTGGCGACCGACCAGGGGGTGTACATCGCCGCCACGACGGCCGGCGCCACCTGGAAGCGCCTGGGGTCGGGTCTGCCGAACGCGCCGGTGTTCACCCTCCGCCTGCAGCCAGGGAACCCGAACCGGATGATCGCCGCGACCTACGGCCGGGGGATCTGGCAGTTCCAGTTCTGAGAGACGGCCAGCCGGCCAGGACCGACCTGGCCGGCTGAGGGGCGGCTGCTACTTGGCGTAGTTCCCGAAGCCCTGCCAGTCGATGACGACGCAGGGCTCGTCGCCGACGATCCACGCGTCGTGGCCCGGCGCCATGACCCCGACGTCCCCGGGGCCGTACTCCATCTCCTCGCCGTCGTCCATGCGGACGGCCATGCGGCCGGACACGAAGTAGCCGGCGTGGGCCGCCTGGCAGCTGTCGGTGCCGGCGATGGGCTTGACGTGCTCGGACCACTTCCACCCCGGCTGGAAGGTGGCCCGGCCGACCGGCCCGGCCGACATCGTCACCAGCTCGAGGTGACCCTTGCCGTCCTTGAAGGGACGGGTCTCCTCCGGTGAGTTCACGTTCTTGCGTTCCAGCCCACTCATCGCGGCCCCCTCCATCTGCGTCCGGGTGCTCACCGCTGGCACCGCCTCGAAGCTAGCGACCGTGACGGGCCTCCGGTAGACCCAGAAATGGGACATCTGCCCGCGGACCGGGCGCGACAATCCGGTCCCGTGGACGGGCCGCCCCCTCCGGGGATCGACGAGCGGGAGCTGGCGCATGCGCTCTCCGACTCGTGGGGGCTCGAGCTGGCCGGTCTGCGCTACGAGCCGAAGGGGTTCGGCAGCTACCACTGGATCGGCGCCACGCCAGGTGGCAGCAGGCGCTTCGTGAAGCTGGACCACCTCGAGGACAAGCCCTACCTCGGCGGGGACCCGTCCTCGGTGCTGGACGGGTTGGAGGCCGCCTACGGGGCCGCCCATCGGCTCCGGGAGTCGGGACTGGCCTTCGTCGTGGCTCCGCTTCCGACCCGCGGCGGGCGGATTCTGATGCCGTTCGACCCTCGCTGGGCGCTGACGGTGTTCCCGTTCGTGGAGGGGGAGGCGGGGGTGTGGGGCACGCCCGGACCCGTCGCGCGGCGTACGCGGCTCGTCCGCACCCTGGCCGAGCTCCACGGGGCAGCCGCGCCGTCCGGCTCCGCCCTGCGCCATCTCGGCTGGGATCTGCCCGGACGGGCGATGCTGGAGGCCGCGCTCGACGAGGTCGCCACCCCGTGGTCCGGCGGACCCTTCTCGGAGCAGGCCCGCGGCGCCGTGCGGGCGAAGGTCTCGGTGATCCGGGAGTGGTTGGACTCGCACGACACACTGGCGTCGACGCTGGCCGCGGCCGGCCTCGAAGCGGTCGTGACCCACGGAGAGCCGCACCCCGGCAACGTGATGTCCGCCGGCGGGGAGGTCCGACTCATCGACTGGGACACGGCCGCTCTGGCTCCGGTGGAACGTGACCTGTGGATGTTCGGGGCCGATGGCGACGCCCTCGATGCCTACGAGGTCGCGTCGGGACACGCCGCCGACAGCGCCGCCGTGGCCTTCTACCGCCTCACGTGGGCGCTTTCCGATCTGGCTCTCTTCGTGGGGGCCCTCCGCCGGGAACACGGGCAGAACCGGGTCACCGAGAAGACGTGGACCGGCCTGCTCGCCATCCTCGCCGGCTCGGAGCCGGCCCCGTACGGAGGTCTGAGGCCTACGCGCCCGATGCCTGGTCACCCCGCCGGTCCCTGAAGGCGGGATCAGCGAGCCGGGACAGCCCGGCCAGGTCCAAGAGCCGCTCCATCTCCGGGCACAGCTCCCGCACCGCCAGCACCCGTCCGCCCCGGCCCACGGCCAGGCGCAGCCGGGCCAGCCGGTTGACCACCGCCATTCCCGACCGGAGCGGGCCCGACAGGGTGAAGCGGGCCAGCTCCGTCCCGCCCGGTCCGAGCACCGCCAGCCGGCACCAGACCTGGACGTCCATAACGGATGGACGCAATGGGGGAGGCGGACTCATCGCCCCGCCCGCCCCCACCTGCCCGGGCGCCCGGGGATAGCGTCCCGGAGCCATGGAGGCCCCCCGGGCCGACCGGCCCCATATGCCCGGGTATGGCGCCCGGCCCGCCACCGAGGGCACCGGCCTGCTCCCGTGGTCCTGGGCCGAGCAGCGCCTGGCCGGATCGCACGACTACTGGCTGGCGACGGTCCATCCCGACGGCCGGCCCCACGTCATGCCGGTCTGGGCCGTCTGGCTCGACGGCGCCCTGTGGTTCAGCTGCAGCAACGGCTCCCGCAAGACCCGCAACCTGCGCTCCGACGGCCGCTGCACGCTGACGACCGACGACGCCCAACAGCCGGTCGTGGCCGAGGGCGTGGCCGAGGTGGTGGCCGGTCCGGCCGACCTCCGCCGCCTGCTGGACGCCGAGAACGCCAAGTACGGGACCGATTACGGCATGGACATGCTCGACCCCGGGTCCAACACCTGCTTCCGGGTCCGTCCCGGCTGGGTGTTCGGTCTCGATGCGTCGGACTTCACCGGGTCCCCGACGAGGTGGACCTGGCACTGATGCCGCCCACGAACGAGGGGAGGGCGTCCGGTCCGGCGTGCTGGATCAGCACGGTGGCCAGGGTGGCGGCCACCGCCACGATCGTCACCGTGGCCAGGAACAGGGTGTAGGACGCCGTGCCCCACAGCCCGTCGGTCACCCCCGACACCGCCGCCAGGAGGGTGGATACGGCACCGACCAGGGCGGTGGCCCGCCAGCGCCGGCCCAGCAGCGCCGAGCACGGGCCGAGCACCAGCAGCCCGATCAGCACGATGCGATGGGCAAAGAAGTTGTCGATCACGGCCACCGCCGCCAAGGCCAGCGCCGCCACGACGAGGGGCCAGCGCGGCGGAGCGCCCGGCGCCGCCGCCAGCAGCAGGCGGGAGCGCCACTGCGCCCGACCGGTGCCGACCGGTGCCGGTCCCTCCTCGCCACCCTCGCTCCCTGTCACGCCCGCCGCCGGCGCCGATGGCCCGGGCGTAGCCGCCTCTTCCCCGCTCGCCGCAGGCCCGGCCCTGACCGCCGGCGGCGCCAGCTCGGCCGCCCGGCCCCGGGCCTGCTCGTAGAGGGCGAAGTCCACGCTGTTGGCTTCGATGATCGCGACCCGCAGGCTCGGTGGCACCTCGCCCTCGGCCAGCCGCCTCGGGCTCGCATTCAGCCGGGGCACCGCCGGCGGCTGGACGACCGACCACACCCGCGCCAGACGGGCGAACACGTCGTCGACATGGTCGCTCACCCCCACCACCTCGATGGCGTCGAGGGTGTCGAAGGCCGACTTGCGGAGGTCGTCTTCCGACAGATCCATCGGCCCCAGCTCGAACACGTTCTGCAGCGGCAGCCGGGGTGCCGCCGGCTTGACCTCCGCAGGCAGCTCGGCCAGCCGTTCCTCGGGGGAATGGTCCCGCCATATGGACTTCAGGCCCACCCGGTTCACCAGGCTGCGGGCCTGGAAGTCCTCGCAGTACGGCCGCCACCGGGGCACGTGCACGAACTCCTCGAGGGTCAGCCCGGCCACCTCCGAGGTGAGGGCGGGATCGGCCAGCACGTGGGCGTAGTGGGACAGGACCCGCTCGAACGGATCGCGTATCACCGTGGCCGACACCGTGCCCGCGGGAAGGAGGTCGAGGGCCTCGATGCCGAGATGGCCGGCCACGAGCGACGACTTCTCGAGCACCACGCTCGGGAGGGCCACGACGTGGTCGAGGAACACCTGGGTGAGGCAGAAACGGTTGCCGGCCACGGCGCGCAGTGACTCGGCCAGTGCCGTGCCGCCGGTCTTCATGATGTGCAGCAGGTAGATGGTGGGCTCGTCCCGGTGCTCGTCCCGGCTCCGCCATACATTGGCGAGCAGGGCGGGCAGATCACCGGCGCGCAACCACGTCTCGAAGTACTCGCGCGAGTGGCCGATGCCGTACACGACGGCGTCGAGACCGGAGCCGCCGTCCAGCAGCTCGAGATGGTGCTCGAGACCCGGAGCCTCCACGGGCCGGTCGAGCAGACCGCGGTACAGGGCGTCGATCACCTCTTCGCGCGAGAAGCGGCCGCTGCCGGCCGGACCGAACGGGGACCGTCTCCGCACCCGGAGAAGTATCGCACCCGCCCCCGGGAGCGGATGGCCTGCCCGATTTCTCCGCTTCACCTGATCGGGGCCGGGTCGCAGGGACTCCCGGCGCCGGCGTCGAAACCCTGATCCGGTCGGTCGCCCGCCCGCGCCTGGGAACGCGCGTGTGAGGCGTTTCTAACTCTAGGGGGCTCTGATGGGTTCGGTCCGGCGCAGGTTGACCACGACGGCGGCGGCGGTGGGGTGCCTGGTCCTGGCCGCGCCGGTGATCGCCCGGGCCACGGCGGCCACGGCGCCGGAGGCGGCGGCGGTTCCGGACGTCAAGTGCGACCCCGGCGCCCACCCCGAGCACGTCCAGGGCCGGGTGACCTCGGCCGACGTGGCCGACGGGTACGCCGCGGCGGGATACCGGTGCAACACCCAGCAGGTCAGCCAGTTCGGGGACGTGGGCGGATACCGGGTCCAGCGCTACGTCGACAGCGCCGGTCACGTGTGCGCCTTCTATGACAGCACCCTGCTGTTCCCGACCAATGCCGTCGAGGGCAGCACCCACAACACCGGCGTGTTCGTCCTCGACATGTCCAACCCCGCCCACCCCGTGCAGACCGACACGTTGCGCACGCCCGCCATGCAGTCCCCGCACGAGTCGCTGAGCCTCAACACGGCCCGGGGGCTCCTTGCCGCCGATCTCGGCAACCCCTTCGCCTACCCGGGCTTCGTGGACATCTACGACGTGTCCCACGACTGCCTCCACCCCACCCTCGACTCGAGCCTGCCGATCGGCGTGCTCGGCCACGAGGGCGGCTTCTCGCCCGACGGCAAGACCTTCTGGGTGAGCTCGGCCGGTGGCGGGACGATGACCGCCATCGACATCTCCAACCCGACGGTGCCCCGCCCGCTGTGGGTCCAGCGGGGGATCAACGTCCACGGCCTCAACGTCAGCAACGACGGCAACACCGTCTACGAGGCGGACCTGGGTGACCCGTCCACCGCCGGGCTCGACATCGTGGACGTGAGCGAGATCCAGCGCCGGGTGCCGAACGGCCAGGGTCATCTGATCAGCCACCTCAGCTGGCCGAACGTCAGCCTTCCGCAGACGCCGATCCCCGTGACCATCGGTGGCCACCCGTACCTGGTCGAGGTGGACGAGTTCGCCACCGACGGGACGACAGGTGGGATCCCGGCGTCCGACGCAGGCGCCCACGCCGGCGCCGCCCGGATCATCGACATCGCCAACCCCGCCCACCCGAGGGTGGTCTCGGACATCCGCCTCCAGGCCAACCTGACCCGCAACCGGGCCGGCGAGATGGGCGACCCCGGGGCCAGCAGCTCCCTGCAGGGCTACGCCAGCCACTACTGCGCCGTCCCCCGGCGGGCCGACCCCGGCATCGTGGCCTGCTCGTTCATCCTGTCGGGGCTGCGCGTGTTCGACATCCACGACCCGCTCCACCCCAGGGAGATCGCCTACTTCAACGCACCGGTGAAGAACTCCGGCGGCAACTACGCCATGTCGGCGCCGGCGTTCGACCCGGTGCACGGGCAGATCTGGTACACCGACGGCAACGAGGGCTTCTTCGCCGTGCACCTCACGCGCTCGGCGCTCGCCTACTGGCACCGGTAGCGGGCGCCACGGGCGGTTCCTGTCCGGGATCACCGCCCCGTCCGCCCGCCTCCCACCGTGCCAGGATGAGGCGTGCGCACTGAGAGCATCGAATACACCGCCGACGGCCGCGACCTGATCGGCCACCTGGCCGTGGACGACACCACGGAGGGCCCCAGGCCGGCCGTGCTCGTCTGCCACGAGGGACCGGGGCTCGACGACCACGCCCGGGGGCGGGCTGAGCGACTGGCCTCGCTCGGTTACGCCGCCTTTGCCCTCGACTACCACGGAGGGGGCAAACCGCTCGAGCGCGACGAGATGATGGGGCGGCTCGGTGAGCTGATCCCCGACGCCCTCCGCACCCGGGCCTTGGCCCAGGCCGGCCTCGACATCCTCCTGGCCCAGCCCGAGGCCGACCGCAGCCGGGTCGCCGCCATCGGCTACTGCTTCGGGGGGACCATGGCCCTCGAGCTGGCCCGGTCCGGCGCCGACCTCCGCGCCGTGGTCGGCTTCCATTCCGGTCTCGGCACCAGCCGCCCCGAGGACGCCAGGCAGATCAAGGCCAGCGTGCTCGTGTGCATCGGCGCCGACGATCCCATGGTGCCCGACGGCCAGCGCCGGGGATTCGAGGAGGAGATGCGCGCCGCCGGCGTCGACTGGCGCCTGTACCTCTTCGGCGGCGCCGTGCACAGCTTCACCAACGAGCGGGCCGACCAGGCCGGCTTCGACGGAGTGCGTTACCACCGCCCGACGGACGAGCGCTCGTGGCAGGCCATGATCGACCTGTTCGACGAGAGGCTGGTCCCGTTCTGACCCACCAGGTCTCCGGCGCCGGCTTCCGCAACCTCGACGTGGAGCGGTCCGAAGACATGTCCTGACGGGCTCCGGTCCGGGGCGGTGTCGTCCCGGACGGGACGCGGGTACAGACCTGGGGATGGACGCGCCCGAGGTCACTGCCGTGTCCGCCGAGGTCTACGAGATCCCGACCGACCAGCCCGAGGCGGACGGGACCCTGGCCTGGAACTCCACGATCCTGGTCCTGGCCCGGGTCGCCGCTGGTGACGTCGAGGGTCTCGGTTGGACCTACGCCGGCGCCGGCTCGGCCACGGTGATCGAGGAGAAGCTGGCCGCGGTCGTCACCGGCTCCGATCCGATGGACGTGCCGTCGGTCAACGAGGCGATGGCGCGGGCGTGTCGCAACCTGGGCCGGCCCGGCCTGGTCGCGTGCGCCATCTCGGCCGTCGATACCGCGGCGTGGGACCTCAAGGCCCGCCTGATGGGAGTCCCGCTGGCGGACCTCTTCGGCCGCTGCTGCCCGGCGGTGCCGATCTACGGCAGCGGTGGCTTCACGACCTACGACGACGACACCACCCGGGCCCAGCTCGAGCGCTGGGTGGGGGAGTGGCGGATCCCCCGGGTCAAGATCAAGATCGGAGAGTCGTGGGGCACCCGACCCGGGCGCGACCTCCACCGCGTCGACCTCACCCGCCGCACCGTCGGATCGGACGTCGAGGTGTACGTCGACGCCAACGGGGGCTACACCCGCAAGCAGGCGGTGCGCATGGGCCGGCGGATGGAGGAGGACAGCGGGGTCGTCTGGTTCGAGGAGCCGGTGTCGTCCGACGACCTCACCGGGCTGGCCCACATCCGGGCGGCGTGCGGCCTCGACGTGGCGGCGGGGGAGTACGGCTACCACCTCCCGTACTTCGCCCAGATGGTGGACGCCGGCGCCGTGGACTGCCTCCAGGTCGACGTCACCCGCTGTGGGGGCTACACGGACTGGCTGCGCGCCGCCGCCCTGGCCGCCGGCCACGGCCTGCAGGTGTCGGGTCACTGCGCTCCCAACCTGCACGCCCCGGTGGCCATCGCCGTGGCGAACCTTCGTCATCTGGAGTACTTCCACGATCACCACCGCATCGAGAACATGCTCTTCGACGGGGCCCTCGATCCCTCCGGCGGTGACCTGGTGCCCCGGTCCGACGGGCCCGGTCACGGCCTCACCCTGAAGGCGGCCGACGCCGAGCGCTACCGCAAGGGTTAGGCGCGCCCTAGCGTCGGGGCATGCCCGACCGCTACCTCAGGCCCAGCTGGTTCACCAAGAGGATCTTCAACGGCGCCGTGGCGTCCCTGGCCCGCGTCGGGGTCAGCGTGATGGGGTCCCGGATCCTCACCGTGCGCGGCCGGACGACCGGTGCGGACCGGTCGATCCCGGTCAATCTGCTGACCTACGGCGGCCAGCGGTACCTCGTGGCCCCGCGTGGGACGACCCAGTGGGTGCGCAACCTGCGCGCCGCCGGGGAGGGTCGGCTCCGGGTCGGGCGCCGGGTCGAGGCCTTCCGGGCCGACGAGGTTCCCGACGACGAGAAGACCGAGATCCTTCGCGCCTACCTTCGCCGCTGGCGGTTCGAGGTCGGGGCGTTCTTCCAGGGGGTCGGGCCCAAGTCCCCGGACGGGGAACTGCGCCGGATCGCGCCCGACCACCCCGTCTTCCGGGTCACGGGCGGGTCGCGGTGAGCGCCGCCTCGGCCTGGGCCAGGCTCGAGACCACCAGCACCGGCCCGCGGTACCCGGACCCCAGCACGCCGCCGGCCTCTCCCTGAGGGACCAGAAGGACGGAGGCGCCGGCGCCGGCCGCCCCGGTCGCCTTGATCACGACCCAGCCGACGGCGCCCACCTGGCCGGCGGGGTCCAGGGTGCCGGTGGCGGCCACGGCGCGCCCGTGGGCCAGGTCCCGCCCGAGGAGGTCGCTCACCGCCAGGGCGTAGACGAGACCGGCCGACGGGCCGGTCAGGCCGCGGTCGCGGATCCGGACCCGCACCCGGCGGGGGTCGAGGCCGGCCAGGCGGATGGCGGCGGCCACGGCGGTCCCCCGGCTGGCCAGGTACTGACGGCGGCCGATCCGCTCGGCCGCCGCCTCCTGGGAGGCAGACAGGGCCGGGCCGGCCGACACCGTGGTCCTACCGGTGAGGAAGGCGGCGACCGTCCCCGCCAGGTCGGGCCGGGAGACGCTGATCCAGAGCAGCAGGTAGTGACCGTCGGCCGGATGGGTGGGGACCCCGGAGATGGCGATGTCGGAGACGACGTCAAGCGGGCGCCCGGCTGTCACCACCGCCACCGGTGGGTGGTAGGCGATGAGAGCCACGAGCGTCAGGGCCCCGGCCCCGGCCGCCGCCCCCCGCCTCCACCACGGGCTCAACCTCCGCACCGGGGCGCGGCCCGGGGCCGCCGGGCTCTCCTGGCCCGCGGTCGCGCAGGTGATCACGGCCACGGCGTCGCGCAGGGTCAGGATCCGCCCCGGGCGGGGCGACGTGACCGGCCAGACCCCGGCGGGCCGGCGCTTCTCGGCGGCGGGGCCACGACGTGACCAGCCGGGAGGCAGTCCCACGCGGTGCCACTCGGCCCGGCCCTGCTCGAGCATGCGATGCGAGAACTCCGGGTAGTCCGCCGGGCCGACGTCAGGGAAGAGCGTGCGCTGGAACGTTGGCGCCGCCGTCACCAGGGACAGCAGGTAGCGGGGACCGAGGAGAAACAGGACAGTGGGCTCGGCGGTCCGGGCCGTGGCGCGCTGGGGGCGCAGGCCGACGATGGTGTCGGCGCCGACGTGCTCTCCCGCTCCGACCGTTCCCACCGGCCGCCCGCCGCGGGTCAGGGCCAGCGAGCCGCTGAGCACGACGACGAACCACCAGTCGGAGTGGTCCTCCCGCAGGATGACCTCCCCCGGCTCGACCTGCACCAGGTCCCCCCACCGGGCCAGCCGGCCCAGCTGGCGGCGGTCACACCCGGCGAAGACCCCGAGCTGGCCCAGCTGGCGCTGCAGCTGGAGCCGGAGGAGCGGAGTGGGCCGGCCCAGGGCGAAACGGGGCCGGCCGCGTGCCCCCGCCGTCCTCACCTGCGGAGCCGCCACCGTCGGGACCCCCAGTCCTCCCGGCTCCCCGGTGCCGGTGGTCGCGAGTATTGCGCCCCTACGCTCGGCCAGTGCGACCACGCCTCGGCATCCGGCGCCCGGCGCTTGCCACGGTCGGGGCGCTCCTGGCCCTGGCGGGATGCTCGGGGGCCGCGTCGAGCCGCGGTTCGGGTGGCCCGACGGGAGCACGGGGCACCACCGGCTCGGGCGCCCCTACCGCGGCGCAGCGGGCGGCCGTGGCGGCGGGGGCATCGGCCGCCCTCACCGACTCCGCCGGGATCGAGTGGCTGTGCCGGCCCGGCCGGTCCCCCGAACCCTGCCGCTCCGACCTCAGCGCCGTCGTCATCCCCGCCTCGGGCCCGTCCCACGTCCAGCGCACCGCCCTGCCCGCCGATGCACCGGTCGACTGCTTCTACGTGTACCCGACGGTCAGCTCCCAGAAGACCGCCGTGGCCGACCTGCACGTCGACCCGGCCGAGACCTTCGTCGCGACCACGCAGGCGTCGCGGTTCTCCCAGGTGTGCCGGGTCTACGCGCCGATGTACCGGCAGCTGACCGATTCGGCCATCCTCAGCCTCTCCGCCCTCACCGCCGCCAACTCCGCCACCGCGTACCACTACGTCGAAGCGGCGTGGACCGACTACCTGGCCCACTACAACCACGGCCGCGGTGTCGTCCTGATCGGGCACTCGCAGGGGGCGGCCATGGTCACCGCCCTGCTGCGGCGCATGGTGGACGGCAATCCCGCCGTCCGCCGCCGGCTCGTGTCGGCCATCGTCCTCGGTGGCAACGTGACGGTGCCGACGGGCCGAACGGTGGGCGGCAGCTTTGCCCACATCCCGGCGTGCACATCGAGCACCGAGACCGGATGCGTGATCGCCTACTCGACGTTCTCCCAGGCCCCGCCGGCGGGCAGCCTGTTCGGCCGCCCCGGGATCGGCGTCAGCTTCCAGGTCAGCCTCCTGCCGGACGCTCCCGGTGAGCCCCATCTTCCCCCCGCGGCCCTCCAGGTCCTCTGCGTCAATCCCGCCGCGCCGGGAGGGGGGACGGCGGACCTCGACCCCTACTTCCCGAGCGGTGCCTCGGCTCCCTGGACCACCGATCCCGGCCTTTACCAGGCCCGGTGCACGAGCGCCAACGGCGCCACCTGGCTGCAGGTGACGGCCCCGGTCACCCCGGGGGACCACCGCCCCGTGGTCGGTCAGACCCTCGGGCCGCTGTGGGGCCTGCACCAGGTGGACGTCAACATCGCTCTCGGCGATCTGGTCAACCTGGTGCAGCGGGAGTCCGGCGCCTACCGGAGCGACCGGGCCCGCTGACCGGCCGGCGTCAGTCCCGGAAGTGCGGGAGCGTCACCGACGACAGGCGGCCGGGGGAGTGGTGCACGGCCTGGTCGGCGGGCCGGAGCGTCGTCCCCGTCGCCACCGGCTCCCCGGTCCCGAGATTGCGGGCGTAGACGGGATGCGAGCCGCTGGCGACCTGCACGCGCAGCCGGTGGCCGGGGGCAAAGCGGTGCCCCGCCGGCCACAGCGCCACCTCGGCCCGGAAGGTGCCGTCCCCGGCGCGCCGGATGGTGTCCGGGCCGAACCGCTGCAGCCCGTCGCACACGTTGACCGAGCGCCCATCGGGCCACACGTCGCACAGGCGCACGAAGAAGTCGGTGTGCTCGACGCTGGACTCCACGGACAGCTCGGCGCTGACCGGGCCCAGGACGACGAGCGGATCGGTCAGCACCGGCGACGTGTAGACCAGCACGTCGGGGCGCGCCTCGAGATCGCGGTTGTCGACCGCGCCCCCGGTGAGCATCCCGATGCCGCCCACCGCGGGCGTGGGGTCGGCCGGGTCGTACCGGTAGCGGTCGGGCCCGGACGGGGCCGGCGGCGGCTGCGTCGACAGGGCGCCGTCGCCGTGCAGATACCACGGGGTGGGGGCCGACGGAGGGGGCCAGGAGTCGAGGTGGCGCCAGGAGCCGCCTTCGCCCTGGATGTGGACGCTCACCGGGCGGGGGTCGAGCAGGCCCTCTTCGCCGCGCAGCCAGGTGTCGAACCAGGCCAGGGGCGCGTCGGTCATCCCGCCCTCGCCCCCGCCGCCGAGATGGCCGCCGGCGCCGATGCGCAGCTGCACCGGCGCGCCCGATCGGCTGAGGGCCACGTAGTCGTCGACGACGCCGGGCAGGGGATAGTCGTGCCAGCCGTCGACGAGCAGCGTCGGCACGGTCCAGTCGGCCAGCAGCGGGCGGTAGTCGAGGGGCGCCCAGTGGGGGTCGTGCAGGTCGGCGTGGGCCATCTGCTCCCGGTACAGCGGCAGGTCGACCCCGGTGACGGCGCGCAGGGCGTCCCCGAGGGGGAGGTGGTCGAAGCCGGCGCGCAGGGCCGCCATGCGCCGTTCGACCGCCTCGGGTGACACGTCGGTCGACGCGTGCGTGTCGGTGGGCTGGTTGAACTGGGTGGCGCCGGCGTCCCACGGCAGGATCACCTCGAGGGCCAACGAGCCGCCCGGGTACCACGAGAAGGCGCGCGTCGACGCCGACAGCGCCACCGCCATGGCCTTGAGGTAGGGCGGGCGGGTGGAGGCCAGCGCCCACTGGGTGAAGCCCATGTAGGAGGCGCCGAAGGTCCCCAGGCTGCCGTTGAACCAGGCCTGCTCGGTGATCCAGTCGGCCGTGTCCCGCCCGTCCCCCGCCTCGGCGAAGTAGCTGTGGCTCCCCCCGGACCCGTCCGTCCCCCGGCACGCCTGGACGAGGTAGCGGTAGCCCCGCCCGGCCAGCTCGGGCGCCATGAACGCCGACACCGCCCGGCGCCCGTAGGGCGTGCGCTCCAGGATCACCGGGGCATCGTCGACCCCGACCGGGTGGTACACGTCGGTGAGCAGGACCGTCCCGTCGGACGCGGTGACCTTGACGTCCCGCTCGATCTCGACCTCGTTCGAACGCGCTCGCACGCCGTCACCATAGATTCGGGGCCGACCGGCAGGGAGGTGGGGAGAATGGCGGTGCTCGAGACCGATGGCGCCCGCATCCACTACGAGGTGCGGGGGACGGGGCATCCACTGGTGCTGTTCGCCCCCGGGGGGATGCACTCGGTGGCCCAGCTGTGGCGGGAGCGGCCCGACGCCCCCGGTGAGCGGATGCCGTGGATCGACCCGCCCGGGGAGCTGTCCGACGAGTTCCGGGTGGTGGCCATGGACCAGCGCAACGCCGGGGCCTCGACCGCCCCGGTGCGGGCCAGCGACGGGTGGGAGAGCTACACCGCCGACCACCTGGCGCTCCTGGCCGAGCTGGGCGCTGACCGGACCCATGCGATGGGCGGGTGCATCGGCTCCTCCTACGCCCTGGCGCTGTGCCAGGCGGCGCCGGACCGGGTCACCGCCGCCGTGCTGCAGAACCCCATCGGCCTGTCGGCGGACAACCGCGAGTCCTTCTACGCCATGTTCGACGGGTGGGCCAAGGCCCTGGTGGCCGAGCGCCCCGACGTCACCGAGGACGCCGTGAGCGCGTTCCGGGAGCGCATGTTCGGCGGGGACTTCGTGTTCAGCGT
>DASUHN010000372.1 GCA_036273495.1 Acidimicrobiales bacterium
GGATGGGGACCCTCGCCGAGCGGGTGGCGGCGGGGCTGGGTGACCGGATCCGCCTGGGCCAGCCCGTGCGATCGATCACCCAGGGGGACGGGGCGGTGACGGTCGAGTCCGAGGCCACGTCGGTGCGGGCGCGGCGCGTCATCGTGGCGGTGCCGCCGGCGCTGGCCCGGGAGATGGCGTTCGATCCCCCGCTGCCTCCTGACAGGGGTGAGCTGTACGAGCGCGCCGTGGCGGGCTGGGAGACCAAGACGCTCGTGGTCTACGACGAGGCGTTCTGGCGCAAGGAGGGCTTCAGCGGCCAGACCGCCGAGCCCGGCTCGCTGGCCGAGGTGACCATCGACGCCTCACCCCCGTCGGGCACCCCGGGGGTGCTGGCCAGCTTCACCTTCGCCCACGTGGCGCGCGACGCGGCCGGGATGCCCGAGCACGACCGGCGCAAGCTCGTCCTCGAGGCCCTGGCCGGGCGGCTGGGGCCACGCGCCGCCTCGCCCGAGGACTTCGTCGAGACGTCGTGGTGGGAGCAGCCGTGGACGCGGGGGTGCTCGTTCGCCCACCTGCCTCCCGGGGTCCTCACCCGCCTCGGCCACCTCCTGCGGGAGCCGTTCGGGGCCGTCCACTGGGCGGGCACGGAGACCTCCACCGCCTCCCACGGGTCGATCGACGGCGCCATCCGCTCCGGTTGGCGGGCGGCGGCGGAGGTCCTCGACACCTGAGGCGCGGAGCGACCGCCCCAGGCGGGCGCGGGGGCTGAGAGGTCAGACCTCCGGTCCCCCGCAATGCGGTCAAACCCTCCCAAACCGGCCGCCTCCGGCCGTTGGGCCGCCGACTTGATCAGACCAATGGCCCCCCGAGACCGGCGCATCGCCGGGTACGGGGCGCCCCCCTCCCGTGGTTTCCTGCTGATACGAGGCGTTCGCCACCGGGCGCCGTCATCTTCACCAGGAGCAGAGCCACATGGAATCGAAGGGTCTGGTCGGTCGCGTCCTCTCGACCACCGCAGCAGTGACCGTGAGCGCAGTGGTGATCAGTGGCGTGGGCGGCCTGGTGGCCGCGGCACCCGCCTTCGCCGCCGGCGCAACGGTCGGAGCCCCCACCCCGAACAAGGGCGCCGCGGGAACCAGCGTGAAGATCACCGAGAGCCACTTCGCCGCCAACTCCGCCCTGACGATCTCGATGAACGGCACCCCGGCCAGCATCACCTCCGGCGGCACGACCAGCGCCACCGGCGCCGCCACCACGACCCTCAACGTCCCGTCCGGGCTGGCCGCCGGCAACTACCCGATCAAGGTCACCGACGCCGCCGGGAACACCGCCAGCTCCTCCAACTTCGCCGTCCAGGCCGCCAAGGCCGGCCCGTGCGAGACGCTCCTGTACTACTCGGGCACCGCTCCCGCTCCGACGGCGGGCACGGCGATGACCCTGTACTACGACGACGACTCGGCCGTCACCTCGGCCGCCTACTCGGTCGACGGGGGCCAGAGCTTCACCCCCATCACCCCGGCCGCCTCGACCGTCAGCAGCCTGACCGCCCTCGACACGTGCGGCGGGTCGGTGTCCAAGACGACCCAGCACGAGTCGGCTCTGACCTTCACCCCCTCCGGCAGCGGCCCGCTGGTCGTGACCGTGACCGACGGTGACGGGGACAGCGACTCGTACACCTGGTCGTCGGTGAGCTCGGCCAACCCGGCCACTCCCCTGCCGGGCAGCCTCACGGCCCAGCTCTCGTCCGCCGGCCCCCTCACCACGCCCACGGCCGTGACGGACAGAGCCACCTTCACCGGCACCAACGGCGACGCCGCGACCGGTGCGAGCATCTCGTTCTTCGTGTGCCAGCTCAACGGCCCGTGCTCCAGCGGCTCCGGAACGCCCGAGGGAAGCAGCCCGGGTGCCACGGCAACGTCGCTCTCCTTCACCCCGCCCGCCCCGGCGGCCGGATCCTCGGCCACGTGGTGCTTCAGCGCCTACTACTCGGGCAACGCCCACTACACGGGCGCCGACGACAACGGCACCACCTCTGATCCCGGCCAGTGCTTCACCATCTCGACCGCCGCGGCGGGCTCCTCGGGCTCGTCCGGCTCCTCCAACCCGCCCACCCCCGGCGGGGGCACCTCCTCGACGGGCGGCAGCTCGACCGACGGCTCCGGTGGCAGCGCCGGCGGGGCCCAGGGCGCCGGGGTGTTCCGGGTCGGCGGAACCGACCGCATCCACACCGCCATCCTGACCTCGCAGGCCGACTACAGCGACGGCACGGCCGGAGCAGTGATCCTGGCCCGGTCGGACCTGTTCCCGGACTCGCTGGCGGCCGCCCCCCTGGCCGTCAACACGACCGCCCCCATCCTGCTGACGGCGCCCACGAGCCTCGACGCCCGCACGGCGGCGGAGATCACCCGGGTCCTCCTGCCGGGCGGGACGGTCTACCTCCTGGGCCAGACGGCGGCGCTGTCGACTGACGTCGAGAACGCCGTCACCAAGATGGGCTACACGGTCGACCGCATCGGCGGGGCGGACCGCTTCGCCACCGCCGCCGACATCGCCAGCAGCATCGGCTCGGTCACCAAGGTCCTCCTGGCCGACGGCACGAACTTCCCGGACGCCGTCTCCGCCGCTGCGGCGTGCGGGCCGGCCGGAACGGTCATTGCCCTCACCGACGGCACCACGATGCCGGGCGCCACGACCGACTTCTTGACCTCGCACAGCGGGGCCCCGGTGGTCGCGGTGGGTGGCCCTGCAGCCAATGCCTACCCCTCCGCCACCACCAAGCTGGTCGGGGCCGACCGCTACGGCACCTCGGTCATGGTGGCCCAGGCCTTCTTCTCCAACCCCACCGGGGCGGGGATGGCCACCGGCCTCGACTTCCCCGACGCTCTCACCGCCGGCCCCTACCTGGCCGCCGGGTGGCCGATGCTGCTCACCGATCCCCAGTCGATCCCGGCGGTCGTGAGCCAGTACCTCAACAGCATCAAGCCCGGGATGAGCGCCGGCATCGTGATCTTCGGTGGCCCGGCGGCGGTCAGCGACTCGGCGATGCAGCAGGCCAAGACGCTCCTCGGGGTGTCGTAGCCGCACCATCGCACAACAGCAGTGTGGGGGGCCCGGGCCTTGCGCCCGGGCCCCTCTTGTCGTGCGGGAAAGGCGCGCTGGTGTGCGGTCCGACAGGTGGGCCAGGATGACCTCCATGTCCACCAGCACGACCGCCCTTCTGGTCATGGACGTCCAGGTCGGCGTCGTCGAGCGCTTCGCCGCCGAGTCCCCGGACCTTCTTTCTGCCCTCGGCCGGGCCGTCGCCGCTGCTCGCACGGCGGGGGTGACGGTGATCTACGTCCGGGTGGCGTTCAGAGCCGGCGCCCCGGAGGTGAGCCCGAACAACCGCGCCTTCTCCGCCATCGCCGGTGCCTCGGGCTTCGGGGAGGCCGATCCGGCCACGCAGGTCCACCCGGCGGTGGCGCCCCAGGCGGCCGACGTCGTCGTCCTCAAGAAGCGGGTCAGCGCCTTCACCGGAAGCGACCTCGAGGTCGTGCTGCGCTCCCGGGGCGTCGACTCCCTCGTGCTGGCGGGCATCGCCACCAGCGGGGTGGTGCTGTCGACCCTCCGGCAGGCCGCCGATCTGGACTACGGCCTGACCGTGCTCGAGGACGGCTGTTCGGACCGCGACCCCGAGGTCCACCGGGTGCTGATGGAGAAGGTCTTCCCCCGACAGGCCGCGGTTGTCACCGTCGACGACTGGATCCGGGACCTCCGGTCCGAGCGATGAGGCGGGCGGGCCGGTCGGTCCGCCCCCAAACGACTGCTCAGCCGCTGGTGGGCGCGAACAGCTTCTCGGTCAGCAGCTCGAGCAGCTCGCCCACCTCGAGCGGCTTGGTCAGGAAGGCGTCCGCCCCCGCCGCGAGCAGGCGTTCGGCCTGACCCGGCGTGGCGTCGGCACTCAGCATGACCACGGGTATCGAGGCGGTGGCCGGGTCCTCCCGGAGGTGGCGCAGGACCTCGTCCCCGTTCATGTCGGGGAGGTGCCGGTCGAGCAGGATCAGCTCCGGAAGCGCCTCCCGGGCCAGCTCCAGCCCGAGGCGGCCCTGCATGGCCGACAGCAGCTCGACCTGACCGAACCGCGAGAGCACCCGCTCGACCAGACGGAGGTTCGAGAGGTTGTCCTCGATATAGAGGATGCGGTGGCCAGCCGGCCCTTCGGCCGGGCCGTCGTTCTCGCCCAGGTCGCTCTGGAGCCGTTCGTAGCGCTCGATCGGGCCCTCGGCCGCGGGCACCTGCACCCAGAAGCTGCTGCCCTGCCCGAAGGTCGACTCCACGTCGAGGGTCCCGCCCATGGCGCTCGCCAGGGCCCGGGACAAGGCCAGACCGACCCCCGTCCCCTCGATGCCGTCGGCCTCGGCGCCCAGCCGGTCGAACGGCGTGAACAGCCGGACCATCTCCTCGGGGCGGATGCCGCGTCCGGTGTCGCTGATGGTGATGCGCACATCCGCTCCGACGGCTTCGGCAGTGACCGTCACCGCCCCCCCGTCCCGGTTGTACTTGATGGCGTTGGAGA
>DASUHN010000373.1 GCA_036273495.1 Acidimicrobiales bacterium
GACCGTCGGTCACGTGGCCTTCTCCCGGCGCCTCGAGGAGACGGCAGCCGGCCGGTCGGACCTCGAAACCCGATGGTTCCTCCTCGACCCGGAGCCGCAGGGTGCCGTGGAGCGACTCCCGCCTTTCTCGCGCATCTGGACGGCGCGGGCCGCGCTGCGGACCCGGCGGCTCCTGGACCGGTCAGTGGTGTCCCCCGACGCTCTCTTCTTCCACACCGTGGCGCCCGCGCTCCTCTGCCGGCGGTGGCTGCGCCGGGTGCCTTCGGTCATCTCGCTGGATGCCACTCCGGCCAATGTCGACGAGATCGGCGCGGGATACGGGCACCGGGTCGGACCCGCGCCCCTGGAGGCGGCCAAGACCAGCCTGGCCCGGGCCGCGCTGGCCGACGCCGCTGTCGTGGTGGCGTGGAGCCACTGGGTCCGGCGCTCGCTCGTGTCCGACTACGGCGTCCGGCCCGACCGCATCGTGGTCCAGCCCCCGGGCGTGCCCCTCGAGCGGTTCCCGGTGCCACCCCACCGGACGCCCGATCGAGTACGACTCCTCTTCGTGGGAGGCGACTTCGCGCGCAAGGGCGGGCCCGCCCTCCTGCGCGCATTCGAAGACCTCCCCGCCCGGTGCGAGCTGGACGTGGTGACGTCCGCCGATCTCCCCGGGTCCGAGCGGGTACGGGTCCACCGCGGCCTCACCCCGGACCACCCCGAGCTCCTCCGGCTCTACGCCGGAGCCGACGTCTTCGTGCTGCCCACCCGCGCCGACACGTGGGGCCATGCCGTGGTCGAAGCCATGGCGTCCGGGCTGCCCGTCGTCACGACCGCGGTCGGTGCCCTGCCCGAGATGGTCACCGACGGAGTGGAGGGGCTGGTCGTCGACCCGGAGGACGGCCGCGCCCTCACCCTCGCCCTCCGGCAGCTGGTTGGGGATCCGGGGCTGCGCAGCCGGTTGGGTGCGGCGGCGCGCCGGAAGGCCGAGGAGGAGTACGACGGCCGCCGGAACATGGGCCGCATCGTCGACCTGGTGGTGGAGGCGGCGCAGCGCCCGATGGTCAGGCGTTGAGCATCGACGAGGCCGGCGGCCGCGACAGCGCTCCGCCCGGGGAGGCCGCGGTGGGGCCGGACCCCGAGAGTGCCGCCCGGAAGCAATTCCTCTCGGCTCGCGCCCTGCGCATCCTGCGTGTCGCGTTCTCCGTCGCGGTGGTGGCCGCCCTGGGCGTCGTCTGTTACCACGCCATCAGCGGCGTCTCCTCGCTGTCGTTCGACATCCGGCCGGCGTGGTTGATCGGGGCATGGCCACTGGCACTGGCGTCGTTCCCCCTCCTCGCCGTGGCGTGGTCGCAGATGCTCGCCGCCTACGGCCACCAGGTGCCGGTCCCGGTCGTCGTCCGTCTCTGGTCCCTGGCGCAGGCCAGCCGGTACCTCCCCACCGGCCTGGCCGCGGTGGCCAGCCGGGCCGTGCTGGCGGCCCGCCACGGCGTTCCCCGGGCCCTGTCGGTCACCACCATGGCGGCCGAGGGCGCCCTCCTGGCGGCGTGGTGCGCGCTCGGGGCCGGCGCTCTTCTGGCCGCGGGAGGCCACCAGCCGGTGATCCCGGTGGCGATCGGGGGCCTGGCCGGGATCGTCGCCGTGCCGGTCGCCCTGCACCTGGCCGGACGGGCGCGGTGGGGCCAGGCGCCGCGGAGCCGGTTGGCCCGCTTCGTCGTCCGCTTCACCCGGTCCGAGCAGCCCCCTCGGTCACAACCGCTCGCCAAGGCGGTCCTCACCATCGGGCTCAGCCTGATCGTCAAGACCGTGGTCTTCGTCCTGTACGCCCGGGCCCTGCTGCCCGTCCACCTCTCCGACCTGGCCCTGCTGGTCGGCGCCACCAACCTGGCGGCGGTGGCCGGCCTGGTCGGGGTGACGCCGGCCGGCATCGGGGTCCGGGAGGGGGTGCTGGTGGCGCTGCTCGAGCACCGCTTCGGCGCCGCCAACGCCACCGCCATGGCGCTCACGCTGCGGGTGTGGGATCTCACTGTGGAGCTGCCCTGGGTGATCGGATCGGTGCTGGTGAGCCGCCGTCGTCCGGTCTGACCGGGCGGTGACCGTGGGAGCGGCGGTCCGGCGCCGGCGGGTCGGGGAGCCCGCCCCGGCCCCGGTCGCCTGGTGGCAGCCGGCGGTCGCGCTCCTCGTACTGGTCGGCGTGGTGGCCCGGGTGTGGATGCTCTGGCACGCCCCGCTCAACGCCGACGAGGCCAACGCCGGCCTGATGGCGCGCCAGATCCTGCACGGCCACTTCTACACGTTCTTCTGGGGCGGCCAGTACGGGGGGATCGAGCCCTACGCCATGGCCCCGTTCGTTCTCGTGTTCGGGAACAACCCGATAGCCCTCAACGCCGTCCCCGCCGTCCTTGCCGGCGTCTCCTGCCTGCTCGTGTGGCGCGTGGGCCTGCTCGTGTTCTGGAACCGGGCCGTGGCGGCGCTGGCGGGGGCCGTGGCGTGGGTCTGGCCCGAGAACAACATGTGGCTGTCGACACGCGAGTCGGGGTTCCGGCAGGCCACGTTCGTGTGCGGACTCCTGGTGCTCCTGTTGGCGGCGCGTGTGGCCTACCGCTCCCGTCCGGGGTCGCGGCGGGACTGGCTGCTCCTCGGGCTCGCCGCCGGGGCGGGCTGGTGGTCTTCGCCCGAGATCGTCTACTACCTGGCGCCGGCCGGCGTCCTCCTGGTCCTCCGGCACGGGCGGGAGTTGCGCGACCGCGATCCGGACGTGTGGCGACGGGTGGCCCGGGCGGCGGTGGGCGGCGTCATCGGCGCCCTGCCGTGGCTGTACACCAACATCCAAGACGGCTTCCTGTCCCTCACCGAGCCGACGTCACACACGTCGTACGGGACCCGCCTGCACGTCTTTGCCGCCAAGGTGGCGCCGATGCTGCTCGGGCTCCGGGCCGAGGGGGCGGGACAGTGGATCCTCCGGCCCCCCATCGCGCGCGGCCTCGACGCCGTCGCGGTCGAGCTGCTGATCGCCGCCGCCATCGCCGCCTTCTGGTGGCAACCCCGGGCCCGCTTCCTGGTGGCCGGCATCGTCGCGTTCCCGTTCCTGTACGCCGCCTTCCCCCCGAACGGGTTCTGGAACGACGGTCGCTACGGCGCCCCTCTGGCACCGATGATCGTCCTGGTGCTCGTGGGCGGCGGGGCGCTGCTCCTGTCCGGGCTGGCCCGCCTGGCGCCGTACGCCGCCACCGGGCTCGAGCTGGCCGCCGGGCTGGCGGCCGCGGCCACCGTGGCGGCCACGTTCAACCTCTCCCAGGCTCACGCCCTCGGGTCGTGGTCGGCCCTCACGACCTTCGGGCCCGACCCGAACCGCGGCACCCGGCAGGTCATTGTCGACCTCGACGCCCTCCACGTGCGCGACGCCTACGCCACCTACTGGATCTCCTACGACGTGATGTTCCTGTCCGCGGGCCGGATCACCATGACCGAGATCGACGACATCCGCTGGCGGGGGGCCTACGACGCCGTCAACGCCTCACCGGACCCGGCATGGGTCTACGTCAACCCGCAGGCCGAGAAGGCCGCCACGGTCCAGTTCGGGGTGAGCGATCTCGGGTTCCCCGAGAGCCAGATCGTCCACTACCTACAGGCCCACGCCATCGCCTACCAGTACCACCGGGTCGGGCTGGTGGACGTGATCCAGCCGGCGCGGAAGGTCACGCCCTCCGACATCGGCGCCCGGCCCGTGTTCGTCTGGAACCCGGCCCAGTGACCCACGACCTGGTCACGGGGTGCGTGACCGACCGTGGGCCCGGGCGCGGGTGCCGGTCGCGTGGGGGCTGTACCCCACGGCCGCGGGCCCGCCGAACACGTGGACCTGGGTGATGCCGGCCGAGGCCAGGTAGGCCTTGAGCTCGGCCGGGGGCCCGGAGGGATCGGTGAGGAGGAGCGGCTCCCCGGCCGCACCGAGCATGGGGGCGGCGGCCAGGGCGTCAGGGAAGTTGACGCCGCTGGCGACGCCCACGGCCTTGGCTCCGGGGAAGAACCTCTGGGCCACGGCCACCGCCGTGCCGTAGCGGGTGGACCCGACCAGGCCGGCCGTTGCCACTGTCCGGAGCGCCTGGGCCGCCGGCCCCCCGATGGCGTACACGGTGCCGGGCCGGTGAGCGGCCAGGTAGCCGGAAGTGGCGGCCGGCAGGGTCGATCCCGAGCTCAGCAGCACCGCCCCCCGGCCCACGGCGGCGTCCGAGGCGGACAGGGCGTCGGCAAAGTTGTCGCCGGTTGCCACGAACACCGTGCCCGGGTCACCCAGGGCATCGGCCACCGCCGTCGCCGTGCCGTAGCGGTCGGCGCCGGCAATCCGGACCACCTTGAAGCCGGCCGCCGTGACCGCGTCGGCCACCGACGGGGCCATCGCTCCGGTGCCCCCGAGGAGATACACCGTGGTTCCGGGCGCAGCCACCCTCGTCAACTCGGCCAGCACCCGCGGGTCCAGCGCCGATCCGGGCGTGATCAGCAGGGGGGCGTGGCGGGCGCCGGCCAGCGGGCCGCCGGCCAGCGCGTCGGCGTAGTCGTCGGACCTGGCGATCACCACGCCTCCCGCTCCCCCGGACGGGAACGCCTGATTCGACACGGCTATGGCCGTGGCCACCCGGTCGGCCCCGGCAATCCGGTCAGTCGTGGCGGCCACCACCTGCCAGCTCGAGGCGTGGGCGCTGAGAACGGTGATGGTGGCCACCCCGTCCTTCACCGTGACCGACTGGATGCACAGGTCCGACTTGGTGGTCCCCGCCGCGCAGGGCGGGGCCACCGTCCCGTCCCGCACCACGGTCAGCTCGTCAGGGGTGACGCCGGCCGGGATCAGGTTGGCGGCCACCGAGAACGTGAGGGTGATGGGGTGGTCGGCCGTCGACGGCGGAGCCACGATGGTGGCGCCCGCGCCCAGAGGCACGTACCCGGCGGGCACGTTCCCCCCGCCTGCGTTCTTGGTGATCTGGATCGGCCCGCCGGCGGGCGACACCACCGTGACCACCTCGGGGAGCCCGGGACCGGGCTTGGAGCCGGAGGGATCCGAGGACGCCGTGCCGGACACACCGGGAACCGGGGACGAATCGTCGCCCGTGGCTCTCACCAGCCCAGGCGATGCCGGGCCGTCCCCGACGGCGTTGGTCGCCACAACGGTGAGCGAGGTGCCGGCCGGGACTCCGCTGATGTCGGTCGAAAGCTCCCCCGGGGCGGTCAGCGCCAGGAGCGACTGGCCCGCGAACACCTTGTAGGCGGTGATCGGGCTGCCGCCGTCGCCGGCCGGAGCCGACCAGGTCAGCTCGGAGCCGCCGGCTCCCAGCGCCAGACCAGCGGGCGCGCCGGGCACCGCCGGCGCCGGTGCGTCGAACGTGGCGATATCGGTCTGGGAGACCGGGACCCCGTTGGCGTCGGTGATCACCGCGGTGACGGTCCTGGTCCCCGCCGGGCCGTCGGACGGGGTGAACGTCGCGGTACCCGACGCCTGGGTTGTCGTGGTGATCGTCTGGGTGGTGGCCGACGTACCGCGCTGCACGAACTCGACGCTGTCGCCGTTGAGGTTGCTGGCCGACCACGACAGGGTGTTCCCGCCGGCCCCCGGGGTCACCGATCCCGAGACCGTGGGTGCGGTTGTCACCGCGTACTGGTTGGCCGCACCCAGCGGCAGCGAGCCGTCGTCGGGCGTGGTCGTGTAGGTGCCGGCCACCGGGTCGGACACGATGAAGTCGGTCAGGCCGTCAGGAGCGTCCTCGAGCACGAACACCCGCGACGCGCCCAGGTCGAGGAGGGTGCCGGACGGCGTGGTGGCGGGGATGTCGACGGAGTTGCCGTCGGGATCGGTCAGGGTGAAGCTCGGCAGGCCGCCCTCACCGGGCACGGACCCGGCCAGGGCGGTGTCACCGGCGGCGGCGGTGAAGCTCGGCGTGGCCGGATCCCCGTTGGCCCTCAGCAGGCGGGCCAGCTGCGCCGTGGCGAAGGGCCGGACCGGCCTCGAGACGTCGCACGACGGGAAGAACGGGGTGAACTGTCCCGACCACGTGTACCTGAACCCGGCCTTGATGCCGATGCCCGTGTCCCCGCAGGCCTGGAGAGCCTGGTTGTTGGCCAGGATCGTGGCCGTGGGGTGCCATCCGAGCACGGTGATCTGCGCCTGGGCAAAGAGCGAGAAGCCCGACGGCGTGGCCCAGCCCGACAGATCGGCGTTCCCGCTGACCGGCCAGTTGTAGCCGGGGGGAGGCAGCTGGAGGCCGACGTCCATGCCGAACTCGTTGCCGTTGACGAGATCCGCCGTGGCGTGGGCCAGCTCGAACTTCTGGAGAACGCTCAGCTTGACCCCGAGGTGCCACTTCGACGGGTTCTGCCCGTCGGCGGCGGAGTAGGTGAGGGTCCCCTGGGCGCTCAGGAGATCGGGGATCCCTGGAACCGGCGGGGCGCCGATCGCCATGCCGACTGTGCCGCTCACGACCAGCGGATCGACGCCGAGAGTCACGCTCCCGCTCTCGAGGTAGACGACGCCACCGATCGGGATGTCGCCGGTGACCGAGAGCGTCGCCATCTTGAAGGCGTTGTGCTCGAACTCGACCCCACCGCCGATGGCGAACTGGGCGCCGGGGATGACGGCGTCGATGACACCCGTGTAGGTCCCGCTGTCGGGGGCGTAGTCGATCTTGAGGTCCTTGACGTTGACCACCCCGGAGATGGTGGCGTTGAAGAGCTCGAAATGGGCGGCGGTGAGCTGGCCCGACGTG
>DASUHN010000374.1 GCA_036273495.1 Acidimicrobiales bacterium
CGCGGGGACATGACCAAGATGGAGTACCTGTCCCCGGAGCGGGTCGAGCTGGTGTACCGCATCCCGCTGGCCGAGGTGGTGATGGACTTCTTCGACCAGCTGAAGAGCCGGACCAAGGGCTACGCCAGCCTCGACTACGAGCCGGCGGGATACGAGACGTCGGAGCTGGTGAAGATCGACATCCTGCTGAACGGCGTGCCCGTCGACGCCTTCTCGACCGTCATCCACCGGTCCAAGGCCTACGACTACGGCCGGCGCATGACCGAGAAGCTGCGCGAGCTCATCCCCCGCCAGCTGTTCGACGTTCCGATCCAGGCTTCCATCGCCGGGCGGATCGTGGCCCGCGAGACGGTGAAGGCCAAGCGCAAGGACGTCCTCGCCAAGTGCTACGGGGGAGACATCACCCGCAAGCGCAAGCTCCTCGAACGCCAGAAAGAGGGGAAGAAGCGGATGAAGGCAATCGGGCGGGTGGAGGTCCCCCAGGAGGCTTTCATCTCGGCGCTGCGGCTCGACGACTGACGCCCGGGTCGGGCAGCGGACGCTAGCCCAATTCCGTCATACGGGGCCCAACCACGCGGGATGCGCGGGGCGTGTCGCGGGAGTGTTTACTCTCTTCCCATGCGCCGACAGCTTGCTGTCCCGCTCGCCGCGCTGGCCCTCTCGGGGCTGGTCGTCGCGGCCGGTTCGGGCCCGGCGGGGGCGGCGGTGACGGGGGCGGCTTCGCCGGCGGCGCAGCCTCCTCCGGGATCCGCTCCGCCCGCCGCCAGAGCCTGGATGCTGGTCGACGCCGACACCGGGGCGGTGGTGCAGGCCTTCAACGACCACGCCCTCATGCGTCCGGCCAGCGTGGAGAAGATCGTCACGGGCCTGCTGGCGGTGGCGGCCCTTTCACCCGACGCGTCCGTGCCGGTCGGCGCCGACGCCGCGGGGGAGGAGGCGGCCAAGATCAACATGAAGGCCGGGCAGGTCTGGACGTTCCAGGACACGCTGCACTCCCTGCTCATGGTCTCGGCCAACGATGCCGCGGTCGCGCTGGCGGACCGGGTGAGCGGATCCACGACCGGGTTCGCCCGGCTGGCGCAGATCGTGGGTCAGCGCATGGGCACGGCCGACAATCCGCTGCTCAACGACCCGGCCGGCCTCGACGACTCGTTCGCCGTGGGCGGGGGTGACCTGATCTCGGCGTGGGACCTGGCCCTGTTCACGCGGGCCGCCATGACCTACCCCGCCTTCAGCTCCGTGGTCCGCCTACCCATCTACGACTTCGTGGGCCCCGACGGGGTGCATCACGTGCTGCGCAACCACAACAAGCTGCTCCTGACCGATCCCACTCTCGTCGGGGTGAAGCCGGGGTACACCCGGGCGGCCGGGGACACCTACGTGGCCGAGGCGCAGCGGGACGGGCGCAGCATGATCGTGGTCGAGCTGGGCGTGGCCCCCGCCACGATGTACCCGGGGGCCGAGTACCTGTTCGGCCAGGGATTCGCCACGCCGGAGGACGCCGAGCCCACGGTGGACCGCCTGCCCCCGGTGCGGGTTCCCGACGTGGCCGCCCTGGCGGCGTCCCTGCATAAGACCGGCTCGGTGCCGCTCACGCCGGTGCCCTCCGGCCACCCCCGGGCCGCCTCGACCACCCACGCGAGCGCCGCCGCCTCGGGCTCGGGAGGTTCCGACCTGCTGCGGGCGCTGTTGATCCTTGCCGCCGCGGCCGTGGTCTGGGTGCTCTCGCGGCGCCGGTGGACCCGCCCTGCTGAGCGGCCCCGCCCGGCGGCCGGGCCCCGTCCCGTCACTCCCACCGCCCCGTCCCATCTGGCCCCCCACCCGATGGTGCCGGTGCCCGACTACGCGCCGGGCCCTCATGACGGTCCCGACGATGTCTGGCGGGCGGCCGGGGCGGCGTGGGGGGCGGCCGTGCCCAGCCAGCTGGTGGACTGGGCTGAGTGGGAGCTCGTCGGGTCCCCCGAGGCGGCCGCCGCTCAGGAGGCCAGGAACCGAAGGGCGGCGTCGATCGAGCGGTAGTCCTTCGGGGTGGCGAAGTGGTCCACCCCGGGCAGCGTCACCAGCTTGGAGTCGGGCAGCGCCGCCACCAGCTCGTCGGCCGGAGCCACGAAGTCCTTCTCCCCGATCACGACCAGGACCGGGCAGGTGATCCGTCCCAGCCGGGCGGCATCCAGGGTGGGGGGCCGGCGCCGCATCACCGCGGCCAGGGCGGCCCGGTCGTTGCGGGGATCGGCGGCCAGCTGGTCGAAGACCCGCATGCCGATCTCGTCGGGCGCCGCCCCCTTCTCGATGGCGTCGGCCACGGCGGAGTGCTGGTCGGCGTGGAACAGGTTGGCCCCCACCCCCATCACGACCAGGCGCCCGAAGCGCTCGGGGTGGTCGGTGGCGATGGTCAGGAGGATGCGGGCGCCCAGGGAGAAGCCGACGGCGTCGACCTGGGGCCGGTCCGAGAAGGTGGCCAGGACCTGGTCCTCCAGGTCGGCGTAGGCGTCCGGGTCGCTGGACTTGGGGCTCGAGCCGTGACCGGGCAGGTCCCCGCCGATCACCTCCCGCCCCTCGTCGGCCAAGAGGTCGGGCCAGCCGTCGTCGGCCCACCCGTGCTTGAACGACGAGGCGAAGCCGTGCACCAGCACCACCGGGTTGGCCACGGCGGGGACAGTAGCGGCGCCTCTCCGGTCCGGTCCGGAAGGCGGAAGGGACGTCATCCCACAATCTGCCAGCTCTCCTCCCCGCCCTCCCGAAACACAAAAATGGCGGCCGTATATGAAAGTTCATATATGGCCGCCCTCATTTACGCAGGGCGTGGTCGGCCGCGCGCACCATGTCGATCCCGGGAGCAGATCCCGCCACGGGGCGCGCGTTGAAGGGCGCCGGAAGTGCCGAAAACCGGTTGTATTTGAACTTTCAGGTATGCCGCGGCGAAAAAGCATTTTCGGGGCGCCGGGGGAGCGCCGCGTAACACCGGTTGACGACCCCCGGCGACGGGTGGACAGGGCCCCGCACCCCCGGCTGGCGACCGGGGGCCCCGACCTGGCAGTCGGTACAATCGAGTGCTAATCACCCGGGAGGCGGCTGCAGTGGACTCCGAGCTCGACGACAGAAAGGCAGCCATCCTCCGGGCCGTCGTCGAGCAGTACATCGAGACGGCCCAGCCGGTGGGCTCTCAGCACGTGGCGGAGCGCACCGAGGTGGCGGTTTCGTCGGCCACGGTACGCAACGAGATGGTCGCCCTCGAGAAGGACGGCTTCCTGGCCCAGCCCCACACCTCGGCGGGGAGAGTGCCGACCGACAAGGGCTACCGCTTCTTCGTGGACCAGCTGGTGAAGCCGGGGCCGCTGGGACCGTCGGAGCGCCAGAAGGTGAGGGAGTTCTTCGCCCGGGCCCATGGGGAGCTGGAGCAGATGCTCCACGACACGTCGCGCCTGTTGTCGGGTCTCACCTCCTACGCCGCCGTGGTCGTCGGTCCTCCGACCGAGGCCGCCACGGTGCGCTCGGTGCAGGTGGTGGGTCTGGCGGCCCGGGTGGGCATGGTCCTCGCGGTGCTGTCGAACGGGGCGGTGGTCAAACACACCATGGAGCTCGACGAGGCGGTCGGGGAGGAGCACCTCGGCGCCGTCACCGCCCACCTGGCCCCGCACATCGTGGGCCGCAGCCTCATCGACCTGGCCGACGTGCCCCCGAGCGGCAGCGCCGTCCTCGACGGTGTCACCCGCCTGGCCACCGCCGCCCTCCGGGTCAACGGGCGCGATGAGCCGGAGCAGGTGTTCGTCGGCGGGGCGGCCCGGATGGCCGCCGCCTTCGACGCGGTGGAGACGGTGCGCTCGGTGCTCGACACGCTCGAGCAGCAGTTCGTGGTGGTGTCGCTCCTGCGTGACGTCGTCGACCGGGGCCTGTCAGTGGCCATCGGCCACGAGCACGGCCTGGAGCCGCTGTCGGAGTGCGCCGTGGTCGTGGCGCCCTATGGCGGCGACGGTGGGAACCGCGGGAGCATCGGCGTCCTCGGCCCCACCCGCATGAACTACCCGCAGGCGCTGGCGGCCGTGGCGGTGGTGAGCCAGCGGCTGGGCCACCGCCTGGAAGAGGGTTGATGAGCCGGTACCGCCGATGAGCACCGACTACTACGAGCTGCTCGGCGTCGACCGCAGCGCGTCCGAGGACGAGATCAAGCGCTCGTATCGCCGCCTCGCGCGCGAGCTGCACCCCGACGCCAATCCGGGCGATCCCCAGGCGGAGGAGCGGTTCAAGCTCGTCACGACCGCCTACGAGACGCTGCGCGATCCCGAGCGGCGCCGGCGCTACGACATGTTCGGGCCCGACGGGGCGCGCGCCGGCGCGGCGGGCGGACCCGACATGGGCTCGTTCTTCGGCAGCGGCATCAACGACATCTTCGACGCCTTCTTCGGCGGCGGGTTCGAGCGGGCCGGGGGCCGACGCCCATCCGGGCCACCCCCCGGCTCGGACGCCGAGGTGGCGCTCGAGCTGACCTTCGAGGAGGCGGTCTTCGGCGCCCAGCGCGACGTCGCTGTGCGCACGGCGCTGGCGTGCGCCACGTGCAACGGAAGTGGTGCCCGTCCCGGCACCACGCCCACGAGCTGCTCGGGGTGCGACGGGACCGGGGAGGTTCGCCGGGTGCGGCAGTCGATCCTCGGCCAGGTCGTCACCGCCTCGCTGTGCCCGCGGTGTGGCGGGCTGGGTGAGGAGGTGCGCAGCCCCTGTACAGACTGCGGCGGGGAGGGCCGGCGGGCCGAGTCGCGCACGTGGACCGTCGACGTCCCGGCCGGAGTCGACCACGGAGTCACCCTGCGCCTTCCGGGCCGGGGCCCGGCCGGACCCCGGGGCGGAGCTCCGGGGGACCTCTACGTGCACCTGTTCGTCAAGTCCCACGAGCGTTTCGAGCGGGACGGCTTCGACCTGGTGCACAGCCTCCCGATCTCGATGGTGCAGGCGGCGCTCGGAACCAGGCTGGCCTTCGAGACCCTGGACGGGACCGAGGAGCTGGTGGTTCCCGCTGGCACCCAGAACGGGCGGGTGTTCAAGCTGCGCGGCCGGGGCGTACCCCACGTCGACGGCCGGGGCCGTGGGGACCTCCTCGTCCACGCCCTCGTGGAGGTCCCGACCGAGCTGACCCCCGCCGAGGAGGAGCTGCTGCGGCGCTTCGCCGAGGAGCGGGGGGAGGAGGTGGCTCCTCCCGGGGCGGGCGGCCTGCTGGGCCGCTTCCGCTCGGCCTTCCGCTGAGCGGTCCGGGCGGGGCGGCTCCCGCCGCGGCCCATGTCTTCGTCGACCCCACTGAGCTGGCGGCCCCCGCCATTCCCCTGGCGCCGGACGACGCCCACCACCTCGTGCGGGTGCTCCGGCTGCGCGACGGGGACCCGGTCACCGCCGCGGACGGCCAGGGATCCTGGCGCCCCGCCCGCCTGCGGCTGGCGCCCGGAACCGACCCCGTCCTGGAGGCCGAGGCGCCGGTCGTCCTGGAGGCGCCCCCCCGACCCGAGCTCGTCGTGGCCGTGGCCCTCCCGAAGGGGGACCGGGGGGACTGGGCCGTCCAGAAGCTGACCGAGGTAGGGATCGACGTGATCGTTCCCCTGGTGGCCGAGCGCTCGGTGGTGCGGTGGTCGGCCGAGCGGGCCGGGCGGGGTCTCGACCGGCTGAACCGGGTGGCGCGGGCGGCGGCCATGCAATCCCGGCGCCCCCGCCTGCCCCGGATAGCCGCGCCGGCCGCGGCGGCCGAGATCGTGGCCGCCCATCCGGCGGAGGTGGCCGCCGCCGACGCCGGGGGTGGACCCCCGGCCCTGGCCCGACCGGTCGTGCTGGTGGGCCCGGAGGGGGGCTGGGCACCCGGCGACCTGCCCGACGGACTGCCCCGGGTGGGCCTGGGGCCGACCACTCTCCGTACCGAAACGGCGGCCGTGGTGGCGGGTGCGGCCCTGGCCCTGCTGCGGGCCGGGCTGGTCACACAGGCACCCTCCGGGGGGTTTCCTGAGACTTCGCTGTGAGCTGGGAGGTGCCGTTGATCTGCTGTTGACCTCGGTTTGAGCGCGCATTGACCGCGGACAGTGGTCAACATCCTGGCTCTTTCGGTCAAACGGCGCATTTCCCAGGCGCCTGGGAAAGTTATCCGCGCAAATCGTGACCGTCCGTGGTACCTTCCCTGCTATGAGCGATGAGTGGGAGGACCCTGGCTACGCTCGCAAGGTCGGCGAACGATTACGCGCGATGCGTAAGCAAAAGGGTCTCTCGCTCCAGGCGGTCGAGGCCCAGTCCGGCAAGGAGTTCAAGGCCTCGGTGCTCGGAGCCTACGAGCGGGGGGAGCGGTCGATCTCGGTGCCCCGGCTGCAGCGGCTGGCCCGGATCTACAACGTGCCCGTCGACCAGTTGCTGCCCAGGACCGACGGGGACCCGGTGTGGGGCTCGGGCACGATCGACCTGACGAGCGAGGACGCCAGCCGCCTGGAGCTCACCCGGCTCCGGGAGGAGGGCAAGGTCGTCATCGACCTGACCAAGCTCGAGGAGATCGAGGGCCCGGAGCGGGACCTGCTGCGCCGGTACCTGGCCTCGATCCAGGTCCAGCGCCAGGACTTCAACGGGCGGATGCTGACGGTCCGGACCGAGGACATCGAGGCGATCGGGCGGTTCTTCGACCTCAACCCGGAGGCCATGCGCGACCGCCTGGAGACCCTGGGGCTCTGCCTCCACCGGTAGCTTCCACCCCCTGAGCGGCTCCCACCCCTTCGGGGTCTACGTCCATGTCCCGTTCTGCGCCCGGCGCTGTGACTACTGCGCCTTTGCGACCTGGGACGACCGGCACCACCTGACCGACCGGTACGTCGCGGCCCTGGCGACCGAGGCGGAGGCGGTTCGCCGGGCCGGCGGGCTGCCTCCGGCCACGAGCGTGTTCTTCGGCGGGGGGACGCCGTCCCTTCTGTCCCCCGAGCAGCTGGGCGGGGTCCTGGGGGCCGTCCCCCGGATGCCTGACGCCGAGGTGACCGTCGAGTGCAATCCCGAGACGGTCTCGTCCGCCCTCCTGGAGGGGTACCGCCGGGTGGGGGTCAACCGGATCAGCCTCGGCGTGCAGGCCACTTCCCCCGGCGTGCTGCGGGCCCTGGGGCGGGCCCACCGGCCCGAGTCGGTCCCCGCGGCGGTGGCGGCGGTCCGGCGCGCCGGGATCCCGACCTTCAACACCGACCTGATCTTCGGGGCCGCCGGCCAGAGCCTGCGGTCGTGGCGCCAGACCCTCCTCACCGTGCTCGAGCTCGAGCCCCCGCACGTGAGCGCCTACGCCCTCACGGTCGAGCCCGGGACCCCGCTGGCGACCGAACCGTCCCGCCATCCCGACCCCGACCTCCAGGCCGACATGTACGCCGTGGCCGACGAGCTGCTCACCCAGGCCGGGCTGGATTGGTACGAGCTGTCGAACTGGGCCCGCCCCGGCCACGAGTGCCGGCACAACCTCCTCTACTGGCAGCAGGGCGGCTACCGGGGTCTGGGGAGTGCCGCCCACTCCCACGCCGACGGCCGGCGCTGGTGGAACGTGCGGACGCCCGAGCGCTACATCCGCAGCGTGGAGGAGGGCCGGTCCCCCGAAGCGGCGGCGGAGGACCTGGACGAGGCCACCCGCCGGATCGAGGGTCTGGAGCTGGCGCTCCGCACGCGCCGGGGGGTCCCGATGGCGGCGCTGGAATCGGCGGGGGAGTTGCGCGAGCAGGGTCTGATCGACGCGGCCGGGGACCGCGCCGTGCTCACCCGGCGGGGACGGCTGCTGGCGAACGAGGTGTCGCTACGGCTCCGGGACGCGGTGCCCACCGGCTCTTGAGAGCCAGCGCCGGCCGCTCCACCAGGCGCCACGACAGCTCGGCGGCGCCGAACGTGGCCACCACACCCGGCACGAACGACCACGAACCGAGCGGGTGGAACCAGGTCGCGAACACGTAGTTCCACAGGTAGATGGCGTACGAGCGGGAGCCGACGTAGCGCAGGGGGCGCCACGACAGGATGCGGACGCCGACCGGTACCGAAGCCGCCGGGTGCAGGCGGCGCTCCATGGCCCCGTCCACCGCCAGGACCGCGACCACGACGGCCGCCGCCAGCGCCACCAGCGTGAACCCGCCGCGATACCGGAATGCGGAGCGGTCCTCGGCGAACCAGGCCACCGCCGCCAGCACGCCCGCCGCGCACGCGAACAGCCCCCGGCGTGCCGCCCGTGACGCGAGCATGCGTTCGAGGCGTCCCGAGATCCACAGCTGGGCTACCAGGCATCCGGCCAGGATGGCCTGAGCCCGGGTGTCGGTACCGAAGTAGATGCGGTCGGTCCCGGCTCCGCCGTTCCACTGCAGCAGGCTGTCCAGGACCGACGCCACGCCCAACGCCACGGTGGCCCGCAGCAACCATTGCGGGCGGACCCGGGCCACCACGAGCAGCAGCGCCGGCCACACCAGGTAGAACTGCTCCTCGATCGACAGCGACCAGAGGTGCCCGATCGGTGGCATGCCCACGTGCCGGACGCTGAACCAGTTGTTCACCTCGCCCATCGCCGACAGCACGCCCCGCGCTCCCACCCACAGCCCGGTCGGCGGC
>DASUHN010000375.1 GCA_036273495.1 Acidimicrobiales bacterium
CCCGCCAGCAGTCCGGAGCGGCGCAGGGCGCCCCAGGTGTCGTCGGGGCCGGACGAGAGCGGGAAGGGGTTGTTGGGGCCGCACGGGTCCGGCGCCGGGGGCAGCGGGAACGGGATGTCCGCCGGCACCGAGGCGTCGGGATGCCCGAAGTCGAAGGCATCCAGCACGTTGCCGACCCCGCCGTTGGCGGCCGGCGTGGCATCACGCGCCGTCAGCGGCGCCAGCCCGAAGCGCCACTCGATGAGCTTGAGCACCGAGGTGTGGTCGAACGGCACCCGTTGGCGCTGGGGCGTCCCGTAGACCCGGGGGCTGGAGGGGTGGCCCTTGGTGAAGGGTGAGGCGATGATGCACGGCACCCGGAAGCCCAAAAGGGACTGGCCCTTGACCACGTCGGTGTCGACCTTGGCCGAGGCCGCCACCCGCGGCGGAGCCACGTGGTCGAAGAAGCCGCCCCACTCGTCGTAGTTGACGACCAGCACCGTGTTGGCCCAGTTGGGACCGGTGGTGAGCGCCTTGAAGATCTGGCCCAGGAAGGCGTCCCCCGCCCGGATGTCGCCGTGGGGATGGTCGTCCCCCGACGTGCCCCCGCCGGTGTCGTTGGGGGCGCCCGGGATGTCGGCCGGCGCCGTCTCGGTCTCGAAGCGGGGATCGACGAACGACACCGCCGGCAGCGTCCCGGCCGCGGCGTCGGCCAGGAACTGCGTGTAGTGGGCGGACGTCGACAGGTACTTCGTCCCCCAGAGCGCGAGGAACGGCAGGTCGCTGAAGTAGTAGCGGGCCGACACCCCCTTGGCGCTCAGGCGGTCCCAGATGGTCGGGGACAGCGACGTCATCGTGGTCCCCATGTTGTGCAGCCGGTCGGTGGTCGCGGCGTGCATGAAGAACCGGTTCGGATAGGTCTCGGCCAGGATCGAGCAGAAGTACCGGTCGAGGGTGGTGTAGTTGAGCGCCAGGCGGCTCATGAACGGCCGGTCCGCCGCCCCGTAGTACCCGAGGGCAAAGGTGTCGTCCCCGCTGCCGTTGTGCAGCCAGCCGTCCATGGCCCCGTGGTCGTACTGGGCCCGGCCCCCCTCGTAGGAGTGGTCGGGGTCGGGATGGGCGCAGCCGTTGTACTCCCCGCTCAGCGAGTAGGTGCCGTGGGTCCGGCCCTTGGCGTCGCGGAAGGTGAGCCCGGCCTGCCTGCCGTCGGCGCCGGGGAGCCAGCCGAGGAAGTGGTCGAAGGAGCGGTTCTCCATCATCACCACGACGATGTGCTCGATGCCGGACTTGTCGGGCGCCGGTGGCGGGACCACCAGTTGGCCGGCCCGGGCGGAGTAGCGCCATCCGCCGGTGGCGGCCAGGACCCCCGCCGCTCCGGCGCTGCCGAGGAACTGCCTCCTGCTGAGGTTCACCGACCGCCCCTTCACCCGAACAGCCCGGTCATCGGGGCCGTGGTCGGAGCGTCGGCCAGGTTGAGGTGCTCGCTGATCCCGAGGGCGTCCTCGACCGTCCGGAGGTACGACCAGTGGTCGTACGGGGTGTGGACGACGGTGTTCGGCGTGACTCCCGTGCCGACAGCCACCAGGCCGATGCGGCCTCCCAGGGCGGCGTCGGTGGTGGAGGCGCCTGCGCCCGGGGCCAGCACGCCGCAGCAGCCCTGGGTGTCGCTGACCCCGTTCTCGTCGAAGGTGATGAGGAGCAGGCTGTTCACACCAGGCGTGGTGAACGCCTTCGACTGCAGGATCTTCGGCACCTCGGTGGACAGCCAGTCGTCGGCCGACACCAGGCCGCCCTGCTGGGCCCCGGGCTGGCCGGCGTCCACACCCGTGCACGGGGAGTCGTGGCCGTCGTGACAGGTGTCGGGGGTGATGAACACGTAGTTCGGCGTGGTCGACACGTCCGCCAGGTCACTGGCCAGCTGGCTGTAGGGCACGACGTGGCTGTTGCACCGCGTCGTGTTCTCCACGACCGGTGGGTAGTACACGAAGGGGTCGTGGCGGGTGGCGTAACCGGTCTGGTAGGGGTCGGGCACCTGGGCGGTCGCGGGGTGCTGGCACGGCGTCGTCATCGAGTCCATGTACGCCTTCCAGGTGAGGCTCTGGCCCTCGACCTGGTCGGCGATGCTGCGGCCCCCGTCGGGCCACGCCTTCTCGGAGCCCTCGCACGCTCCCCAGCTCGCCTCGCAGTCACTGTTGAACAGGGGCGTGGCCGGCTGGCCGCTGGTCATGGCTATGTAGTTGTCGGCGCTCACGTGGCTGATGCCGTAGTACTCGTCGGCGAAGGCCCCCTGGCTGCGCAGGCTCCGCAGGTACGTCGGCGCGTCGGGCCCCGGTGTCTCCCAGGTGGCGGCGTAGTTCTCGTTCTCGAGCACGATCGTGAACACGTGGTCGTAGTGGGGGATCCCCTCCAGGGCGGGGGCGGCCTGTCCCACCGTCGGGCTCGCCAGGACCAGCCCCGCCGCGGCCATGGCCAGGATCGTTCGTCGTGCGCGGCGCATGGTTCCCTTACCGTCGTCGGGCATCGGCCCGGGGTTCCGGGCTCGAAGGGTTGTTCGACGGTGTGAACGGATTTCCTCTCGTCCCGGTGCTGGCCGGGCCCGACCTGACGCTGCGGTGTCGGTCAGGCGAACGGCGCTACCGGGTGGTGGTCGTCTCGGGGACGGCCAGCACCCCCTGGAGGTGCTCGACCAGGTCGACCAGGACGTCGGGCTGGAGCCGGAGCCGGCGCCGGTCGGGTCCCGTGCCGTTGGCGACGATGCCCGCGTCGCGGAGCACCTTCACGTGGTTGCTGACCGTGGGCTGGGCCAGGCCGAAGAGGCCGGCCAGCTCGGTCACGGTCCGCGATCCGGCCCGGAGGGCCTCGATCATGGCCAGACGGGTGGGATCCGAGACCGTGCGCAGCCGGCGGGCCAGCAGCTCGGTGCGGGCCCGGGCCTGGGCGCCGGAGCCGTCGGCCCGCACCCCGATGAGGGTGGTGCCCGGCAGGTCCACGAGGGAGCCGAGGTGGGCGAAGAACGCCGGCACGATGGCCACCTGCCCGTCGGGCCCGAGGGACGGGATGAGCTCGGAGACGATGAGGTCCTCGTCCGTGCAGGGCGCCATCTGCGCCACCTCCCGCCAGGCGGCACCCTTCTGCTGGAGGGCCCGGCGGTCGGCCACGGCCCCCGCCACCGCCGACCGGCCGTCCCGCTCCCAGTCCTCGGAGACCGCCGCCCAGACGTCGCCGACCAGCTCGACGTAGCGCGCCCGGACTTCGGTGGAGGAGCGCAGGGCCTCCAGCCGGCCCAGGGCCACCCGCCGGTCCCCGGGATCCTCGCCCCGGAGGGCCAGGTCGGACGGGGCGTCGCGGCACAGCTCGTCGAGGCGGCCGATCAGCTCCGAGGGCTCGAGGGAGAGGAGAAGGCCCCCGTGGTGGGCCAGGATCATCAGCTCCATCGAGCCCCCGCAGCTGTTGACGAGCTCGGGCCCCCAGAACGACCGGGCCCGGCGCACCAGGTCGGGCCGCTGTTCGTAGATGCGGGCCAGGACGGCGTGGTCGCGCTGGAACTCGGGTCGGGAGGCGGAGGAGAAGACCCAGTCGATCTCCACCGCCACCGAGCCGTGCACGACGACCGCGGGGCTGGGGTCTCCGGCCGGCTCGTAGTACATCGGCATAGCTACACAACTATATCGCGAAAATCAGTTGGCCCATCGCTTCGTGCATTCTAAGATCCCGATATGGCTATGAACCCATGGATAGCCGCCGACCTGCTGGACGAGCGGGTGCGGGACCTCCGGGCTACCGCCGGGCGGGCCGCCCGCTCCGGGCGCCGGACCACACGGGGCACCGGGGCCCGCTCCCCCCACGGCCGGCGCCGCCGGCCTTCTCTGGCCCACCGGGCCCTGCGCGCCCTTACCGGCCAGCGCCTGCGCCCGGCCTGACCCGGCTTGCCGCTCCCGGTCCGACCCGGTCCCGGGCCGCCCACGCAGATCTGCCCGAAAGGACCTGGTCGGGCGGCGGGCTCGTCGGTACCGTGCCGGTGGGGAGCGTCAGGTAGGAGGCCGGTGAGCTTCGTCGATGGCTCCGCGACGGAGCGGATCAGCAAGGACACCGCCACCGGGGGCACGGCGGGGCCGGCCAGCCAGAGCGCCATCGTGGGCGCCGGCTCCACCGCCGGCAACAGCGCCGTGGCGGCCGTCCTGGCCGACCTGAAGGACCCGGCCAAGCACGAGGCGGCGGCCATCGCCGACCCCGACGGTTACGTGCGCCAGGTGGCCCACTCGAGCTGGGACGACGTCCGGGCCAACTACAAGAAGGGCCTCCTGCAGTTCAACCCGGCCGGCAACGACAAGAAGAAGGGAAACGTGCTGGCCGGCGCCAAGGCCATGAACCACCTCCTCTGGTTCCGCCTGAGCGAGACGCTGCAGAAGGAGGTGCCCAACAGCGTCATGAACCAGGTGAAGCCCGAGGTGGAGGCCGAGCAGCGCCGCCGCCAGGCTGACCGGGAGGCCCGCCTCAAAGGGGCCAACGCGCCACCGTTGCGACCCCTGGACTGGAACTACGGAGCGGGGAGCGGTACCGCCACGTCGGACATCGACTCCAACCTGCAGGGTGACGCCACCGAGTTTGCCGTGCGCCGGTTCAACGCCGTGTTCCGGGGCCGCTGGGGGGGCAAGGAGTCGGGGCGGGTGTTCGACGTCAACGTCTACGCCCGGGACTACCTGCCCGAGTCCGGAGGCGGATCGCTCTTCGGGGCCAAGCAGAGCGCCGATTCCAGGAGCGAGAAGCCGGGGGCGCTCGCCCCGGGGGCGGCGTGGGCGGAGCGGGGTGTCGTGTTCGAGACGGCGTCGCTGGAGCGGGGCAAGGCCCCCTTCGAGCAGGCCATGTCCAGCCAGGAGGTCTTCTCACTGATGAAGACCAGGCGGGACATGAGCTTCTTCGACTGGACCCGCTACAAGCGCGAGCAGCTCGCCGGGCTGAAGGGGTCCGCTCACGACAAGAAGGCCGAGGCCGTCCGCAAGGCCGAGGAGCTCTACGAGCAGCGCGAGCACGAGCTGGCGGCGCGCATCGCGCTGCTGGAGAAGGAGGCGGCCGAGTTGGCCGGCCAGGGGCCGAAGACGACCCTGCCGGGTGGCGCGTCACCCGGTGGCGGGGGCGGCCACGGCTCGGACCGCCGGCTGGAGGCGGAGAACCGGCTCTACGAGGAGAAGCTGGACCGGGTGACCAAGCTGCGCGAGGACCTGGTCGTGGCCAAGGCGCGAATGGCGGCAGGGACGGGCACGCAGTCCGAGGTCGAGGGGCTGTCGGCGCAGCTCACCGAGGCCCTGCAGGTGTCGTCGATGTACGCCAACGAGGCCTACGTGACGCGCGCCACCGTGCTCCACGTCGTCGGCAACCAGCAGATCCTCGGCGCGGCCAGCTCGGCGTCGGCGGCAACGGTCGAGATTGCCCTCGAGGCCGAGGACTACCTCGCATCAGCCAACGAGCAGGTCGGGTTCATCTTCGACGACTTTGCCCGTGAGGGTGGCGACGTGATGAAGGGGCTGTTGAAGGCGGGGAAGTACATCATGCGGCTCGGCCACGCCGCCACCAAGGTCGAGGACGCGGTGGCGCAGAAGGAGAAGGAGAAGACCGGCAAGCCGGCGGCCCGCCCGGTGCTCACCGGCACGCCCAGCGCCCGCCAGGTGTGGACCTACGGGGAGGCGCTGATGAAGGCCAAGGACCTGGAGCCGGCGCTCCAGCTCGATGCCGTCCGGGACGCCAGGGGCGAGGGTTGGACGCTGGCCCCCCAGCGCGTCGACAAGCGGGGTCTCGAGGGGGCGCCCCGGCTGGCGGAGGTCAAGACGCAGATCACCAACTTCCTGACCCGGGTTCAGGCGCTGGCCGAGCGTCTGAACGCCGCGCAGCCCCGCTCCCCCGGCCCCGCCAGGAAGGCGCCGGCACGCTCGTGGCCGCCTCCCAATAGCTCCTGAAAGCCGTCTACAGGTCGGCCGGTAGACTGCCGACTAGTCCCGGTACGGGGCGCTACTGGGAGTGTCCGGCTGCCTGAGGCAGACGGCGCGGTGAGAGGTGGGCATGGCCGGAGGGCAAACGTTCCGGGACAACGGAAGGCCCTACCGTGGAACCCCGCTCGCTCTCATCGTCGACGACGACGAGGACATGCGTGAGTTCCTCACCATGACCGTGAAGCTGGAGGGCTTCGCGACCCATGCCGTGAGCTCGGGCGCCGACGCCATCGAGTACCTGGCCGACGATCCCGCCGACCTGCTGATCACCGACCAGCTGATGCCCGGCCTCACCGGCATGGAGGTCGCCACCACGCTCCGGGGCCAGGGCTACGCCAGCCCCATCGTGCTGTTCAGCGCCTACATGGACAGCAAGCTGGCCCAGGCCTGCGAGCACCTCGACGTGCGTCCCCTGTCGAAGATCGACATCGAGGCGCTGCGCCGGGTCGTGCGGACCCTCGCGCGCGATCTGCAGGGCTGAGCGACGCTGGCGCGCCCGGCGGGCGCCGCCCCGTCAATCTCTAGGGCTCGCTGATCACCAGGGCGTCCCCGGATACCGAGACGGTGCCGAGGTGGAGGCTGCGCTCCCCACCCGGGTAACCGACGTGCGGTTTTGCCCACGCGTGGAACACGACGCGCGTGTGTCCCAGGGCGTCGACGAAGACCGCCGGGCTGCCGGGGCCGGCTTCGTTGCCGTGGGTGGCCAGGGCGGGGCCGGGGCGGGGCTTCACGCACGGTCCGGTGACCGTGCGACAGACCGCGTAGCCGACCCCGTACGCCGCCGTGTTCCAGCTGTTTCCGGAGTACAGGAGGTAGTAGCGGCTGCCGGCGCGGAACATGGCCGGGGCCTCGACCACGCCGCCCTCCCAGCTCTGGTCGGGGGTGAGCAGGGCCACCGGTTGGCCCACTAGGAACTTCCAGTCCCCGCCCACCGCCTGGGCCCAGATGTGCGGTGGCGTTCCGGACGCCGTGCCCTGGCTCTTCCACATCAGCCACTGGGCGCCGTTGGCGTCGACGAAGGGGTCGGGGTCGATCGATCCACCGAGGCCCAGCTGGCACTCGAACGGGTTGGCCGAGGTGTCGACGAACGGGCCCTCGGGCAGCAGGCTCACGGCGCGCGAGATGCACTGGTCACCGGTCCGGTTGTCGCGCGTGCTGTAGAAGAGGACGTACCCGGAGGCGGTGGCCACGACCGACGGCGCCCAGACGCTGGCCCCGCCCGACCACGCCGGCAGGTTGGCCAGCGCGTTCCCGGCCGACTCCCAGCGCACGAGGTCGACCGACCGGATGACCGGCACGGCGGTGGCGCCTACCTCGGTCGAGTAGGCGTAGTACACGGCCCCGACGCGCAGCACGGCCGGGTCGGGGAAGTCCCCCGCCGTGACCGCTCCCGGCGGCGGCGCCGGGGGCGGGGCGGGAGCGGAGCGGTTGGCCTCGGGCCTGGGGGCGGGGTACGAGGGCGCCGGCGTCGATGTGGCCGGCGCCGTCGGGGTGGGGCGGCTCGCGGCCGGGGGAGGCGGCGCCGCCACGGGGTGGGGGGCCGGGAGGACCGTCACGGCCGTGTCCGGCACCGCGGCGGGAGGCGAGGCCACCTCGGTCGTCACCCCGGTCGAGCTGCCCGCGTCCGGGTCGGGGCCCGTCGGTCGGTGACGGCCGCCGGGAGGAGTCGCCCCCGGCACGACCACCAGCGCCACCAACGCCACGACCAGACCGGCCACCACGGCGGCGGCCAGGACCCGGCCGGGTCGCGTCCGCAACGCCTCCCCGATCCGAGCGCGCGTCACGCTCCTCAGATACGACATTCCCCAGTCTGGCCCCTCGGTCCGCGTCAGCCGATGAGGGCCAGGGCCTGCTGGACGACGGGGTCGGGGAGCGCCGCTTGCCCCCCGTAGATCTCGAGGCGGCCGATGGTGTGGGCCGAGCCGGTCAGGTACGAGCTCGTGGCCGCCGACAGGGCGCCGGGGTCGGTCAACAGGAGGGGCACGCCGAGGGCGGCCAGGCGCGGCCCGGCGGCCAGGGCGTCCGGGAACGCCACTCCGGTGGCCAGCCCGATCGTGACCGGGGACGAGAAGAACTGCCGGGCCACCGCCACCGCGGTGGCGTACCGGTCGGCGCCGACCAGGGCCGTGGCGGCGGTGTCGGCGGCGGCCGCCGGTCCGCCCACCGCGAAGACCTGGAGCCCGGGGTGGGCGGAGAGATAGGAGCCCGTGGCGGCGGGCATGGACGACCCGTGGGTGAGCAGGACCACCCGCCCGCCCCCACCGGTCGCGGCGGCGGCAGCCAGGGCGTCGGGGAAGTTGTCCCCCGTCGTGAGCAGCACACCGGAGGGGGAACCCACGGCGGCGGCCACCGCCACCGCCGTGGAGTACCGGTCGGGCCCCGACAACCGCGTCACCTCGTAGCCGAGAGCGCCCACCTGGGATGCGACCTGGTCGGACAGCGCCGCCTTGCCGCCGAGGAGGTAGACGGTGCCGCCCGCCGGGAGGACGCGACGCAACTCGGCGGCAGGCCCGGCATCGAGACCGCCCGGGGAGGTGAGCAGCACCGGTGCGTTGCGGGAGCCGGCCAGCGCCGCCCCCGCCAGGGCGTCGGGATAGGTGTCGTCCCGGGCCAGAACCACACCGCCGGCACCTCCCGCCGGGAAGCTGGCCTGGGAGACCGCCACCGCCGTCGCCTCCCGGTCGGCGCCGGCCAGCCGCACCGACAGCGGGTTGCTGAAGGTCCATGTCGAGGCGTGCGAGCTCAGCACGGTGACGGTTATGACCCCACCGTTCTCGGAGGACGAGACGAGGCAGGGATCCGGGACCGCCGGGGCGGTGCCGGGGGCGCTGGACTGGGAGCACGCCGCCACCGGCGTCCCGTCCCGGAGGACGCCGACGTCACCGGGCCCGGTGCCGGACGGGAACGCCCCCGCCGCCAGCTGGAAGGTGATGGTCAGCGGCTGGGAGGCGCTGGCCGGAGGCGCGGTGATCGACATGCCGAATCCCTCGACGTGCGCGCCCGGGACCGTGCCCGTGGCCGGTCCCGGCATGAAGCTGACCGTCCCGGCGTTGGGCGAGACGACCGACACCACGACGGGATCGGCGGCGCCGGGGCCCGTTCCGGGCGGCGCCGACGTGGCGGTGCCCCCCGCCGCCACGGTGACGGCGCGGATGAAGCCGACCGCGGCGCTGGCGGTGAGGTTCACGCGGTCGGTCGTGTCCGCCGCCGTGTAGGTGGCGGTCTCGGCGGTGGCGTCGGTGACCTGGAACTGCGCCTGCCCGCTGCTGTCGGTCACCGCCCCCGCGGCCGGGCCGATCGAGGAATGGCCTGATCCCTGCGCCAGCGTGACGGTCTTGCCGGTCACCGGGGTGCCGAAGGGATCGAGCAGCGTGACGGTGACGGTGACGGCGGTGGTACCGTCGGCCGGCGCCGAGGAGGACCCGGCGGTGACGGTCGACGTGGCCGGGTCGACGGTGCCGGGTCCGGCGCACGTCGCGCCGGGCACCCCGAAGGCCTCGGCCAGGCTGCAGCCCACGGGCGTGCCGAGTCCGGTGGCCATGTCGAATCCGGCGGTGGCCGGGTACTTGCCGGCGTTGGTGCCGGTGAAGTCGTTGTTACCGCTCACCACGTCGTTGAGCTGCAGCGTCCCACCCGCGCTCTTCTGGTACAGCGCCGGGTTCACGAAGCCGACCGGCGTCCCCTTGCCCTGGTTGACGATCGACAGGAGGGCCGCCCACAGCGGAGGTCCGGCGCTGGCGCCACCGTCGACCCCCCACTGGCCCGAGAAGTAGACGACGTAGCCGTGGAGGGGATCGGCGGATGCCGAGACGTCGGGCACCTCGCGGCAGAGGCCGTTGGGGTTGTGGCAGGGCGCGCCGCTGCTCATGGCGCTCGGCAGCCCCGTCACGCCCGAGGCGCTCTGCCACGACGGCATCGGCCAGAAGGTCGAGATGCCCCCGCCGCTGGAGCCGAAGCGGGGGTCGTTCCACACCGTCTCGCTCGGCGGCGCCCCGATGGCGGTGAGGTCGGTGCCTCCGACGCTGGTGACGTAGGGCTGGCTGCCGGGGTCGTCGACCGAGAGGACTCCGGTCGACGTCCCGGATCCGTTGACGCAGTCCTCGGAGCCGTCGTCCCCCGACGCCGCGAGCACGGTCTGGCCCTGGGTCGCCGCCTGCTGGAACAGCGAGGACTCGGCCGACAGGGCCGAGGGGTCCGACTCCGGCTCGCATATCCCCCAGCTGGTGCTGATCACCTGGGCCGTGTCGTCGTCGATGATGCGCGAGTAGTTGTCGAGAGCGGTGGCCGGGCCGTTGGGGGCCTCGTACACCTTGATGGCCACGCCGGGGCTGAGGCCGATGACGTTCTCGATGTCGAGGGCCGCCTCTCCCGAGCCGGTCCCCGTGCCGGCGCCGCCGTCGACGATCACGTTGCTCACCGCCGTCGACGTGCCGTAGCACGCCTGGAAGGTGGTGATGTCGGTACCCGAGTAGGGCTCGAGCTCGTAGATGGCCACGGTCTGGCCGGCCCCGGCGGAACCCGCCGTCTGCGCGTACAGGGGACCGAAGCCGTACGCCGTAGCCAGCTGGTCGGCGGTGTAGGCCGAGAACGACTGGGCCGTGCTCGTGGCGGCCGCGCAGGGTACGGGCCCGGAGGTGACGTGGGGGCTCGACGTCGACCCGGTGCCCGACGATGCGCCCGTGGCGTGCGCCACCAGCTGCGGCCGGGCGGTGGCGACGTCGTCGAGGCCGACCACCGTCTGTACGGCGCGCGCCATGGTCCCGGTCACCGTTACGTTGCTTGTGTTGGCGAACACGATCCGGCCGTCACCGAGGCGGACGCGCGCAAGGGTGGTCCCGAAGGCGCGCTCGGCGCGCCCGGCAGCGGCGCGCACGGGGAGGATCAGGCCGTCACTTGTCAGCGGTCCCGGGGTCAGGCCGGCGGCACGCAGCCACGACCGCACCGCCGTCACCGTGGCGGACGTCGGCCCGAAGCGCGCCGAGAACTGGCCCGGCGCCAGGTAGCGGCCGTACTGCGGGCTGCCCGGCGTCGAGACGGCGGCCACGAACTGGGCGAGCGCGGCCGGGTCGCGGGGCTGCAGCACCACGCGCAGGTCGAGCGCCGTCGACGGCGTCAGCGGACCGAGAGGCGTGGCGCCCCGCAGGCGGCCCAGCGCGGCCGGTGCGACCACCAACGGCCGGGCGGCGGACGGAACCTGCCCGGGGGCTGACTGCATCGGTGAGGCGGCCGCCACCGCGCTCCACGCCAGCACGGTCGCCGCGCAGAGCGCCGCTACCGCTCCGCACCGGGCGGGAGGAGGACGGGGCCGGAATCTGCGCATCGCGGGTCGTTCGCACCCATCCGCCGGAAAGGGACATCGGGCTGTGAGCAAGCTAATGGCTCATCGGCACCGATACTGCGCGATGAAGCCCGAGCCGGCTGGCAGTCCGGCTCGGGCTTCTTCTTCGGGCCCACCGGATGACAGGGCCCGAGGTCCTCGTTGACGTCAGGTCCGGTCAGCCGGTCTGGGCGTCAGTTCCAGCTCGATCCGTTCCAGCTCGATCCGTTCCAGGAGCTGCCGTTCCAGCTGCTCCCGTTCCACGACGACCCGTTCCACGAGGACCCGTTCCACGACGACCCGTTCCAGCTGGAGCCGTTCCAGGAGCTGCCGTTCCACGACGAGCCGTCCCAGACCATGGAGTTCCAGCTCGAGCCGTTCCAGGAGGAGCCGTTCCAGGAGCTGCCATTCCAGCTGCTCCCGTTCCACGAGGACCCGTTCCACGACGACCCGTTCCACGACGACCCGTTCCAGCTGGAGCCGTTCCAGGAGCTGCCGTTCCAGGAGCTGCCGTTCCACGACGAGCCGGTCCAGTTGGCGGCGTTCCAGGACGAGCCGTTCCAGGAGGAGCCCAGGTCGATCACCGAGCCCGGGTGGTTCGACTCGGCCTGGCGGGCGGCGGTCTGGTCGTAGCGCAGAGCCGGGCCCTGGGCGGCGTAGAAGGCGTTGAGCACCCCGTGGCCGTCGACGAAGGGATCCTGGGCCGGGCCCGGCACGGCGTTGCCGACCAGGCGCCCCTTCACCCCGTTGGGGTTGGCGTCGGGATGGGCCGAGAGCACGAGGGCGGCGGCCCCGGAGGTGATGGCCGCCGAGAACGACGTCCCCGACCCCACGAAGTTGGCATTGCCGACGAGCGCCTGGGGGTTGGCCGTGTAGATGGTCGAGCCGGGGTCGGCGACACTGACCACCGAGCGGCCCGGGGCCACCAGGTCGGGCTTGAACCACCCGTCGTACTGCGTCGGGCCGACCGAGGAGAACGAGCACATGGCCCAGTTGGCCGGCTTCGGGCTGTTGTTGTCGGCGTAGGCCCCGACGGTGATGGCCAGGGGGTCGTCGCCCGGGGACATGATCGTGCCGTTGAAGGGCCCGGCGTTGCCCGCCGAGACCACCACGACGATCCCCGCCTTCCACGCCGCCTCCACCGCCCGGTCCATCGGCTCGGTGTTGGTCGGACCGGTGGGCAGGGCACCGAAGGAAAGGTTGAGGACGCCGATGTTGTAGGTGGACTGGTTCTGGACGGCCCAGCTGATCCCGGAGATGATCGTGGAGGCGGTGGTGACGCCCGAGGCGCCCGCCGCCTTGATCGAGACCAGGTCGGCGCCGGGGGCCTCACCCGTGTACTGCCCGCCCGAGGAGGCCCCGCTGCCCGCCACCAGGCCGGCCACGAAGGTGCCGTGGCCGTACTCGTCGGTGAACGGGGAGTTGCCCCCGGTGAGGTCCACGCCCCCGACGACGTTGGACAGGTCGGCCAGCGAGGAGTTGATGCCGGTGTCGAGGACGGCCACGGTCACGCCCTGGCCCTGGTTGGCCCGGTTGGCCAGCTTGTCGGCGCCGGTGTCGGCAACGAAGTTGCCCGACGGGGTCGAGGGGCTGGTCGGGCCCGGGCAGCCCAGGTTGTTCGAATAGGCGGCGCCCTGGACGGTCACCGCCTGGTCGGGGGTGACGATGGCGCCCGCGCCCTGCAGCACCGAGATCCAGTGCTGGTTGAGGCTGACCGCGGCCCCGTTGATGATTCCCAGGGCCTTCCTGGCCTGCCCCGGGGGCAGGAGGGCCAGCAGGCTGGCAACGTCGACCCCGTCGGGGGCCTCGACGATGACCGACTGGGAGGGCCCCGAGGTGCCGGGGTCGGCGAAGGCCCCCAGCGCCGGCGTCAGGGCAACGGCGGAGAGGCCGCCGGCCAGTGACGCCGCGAGGAAGCGCGCCCTGCGCCCCCACGACACGCCGCGCCCGGGTGCCCGGGTCGGTTGCACTGCGCCCTGTTCTTCCATGATCTCTCCGAGTGATGGGCCACCGTTGCCGTGGCGTTGTCTTTCACCACTCAGAGTGGGCGTCTGACCGCGAAATGTCTAGGGCGGTCCGCCAAATGGCGCCGGGAGGGGGCGGGGCGCGTGGTCATTTCGCGCTATCCCGGGGACCGGAGGTCCGAGCGGGGGGGGCTGTAGGACCGAGGAAGTCAGCCGGCGAGGGCCGGAAAGACCGGTTCTTCCGCTTCTTCCTCGTCACGCCCGTCGGGCCCGTCGGGTTCGAACGCCCGCTCGAGGTGGCGGTTCAGGGCGTGCAGCAGGGCCCGCACGGTGGCCTGGTGCTCGTCCTCGGCTGCCACCACCCCCAGGCGGATGCTGCCGTCCTCGGAGGTGAGGCGGACCAGCACCGGGCCCGAGCCGGCCGGATCCAGGTTGGTGATGGCCGACACCTCGAAGGGCACGTCGGCTCCGAGGGCCCGGAGGGCCTCCATGGTGGCCCGGGCCACGCCGGTCAGGCGCCGGTCGGCGCTGCGCCCCACGGCCTGGCGGCCTCCGTGGGCCACGTGCACCTCCACCGGGGACTCCTCGGGGCCCGCGTACACCCCGAGCAGCCGCACCCGCTCCCCGAGCCGGCTCCCCTCGCCGGCAGCAGGCGGGGAGATCTCGAGGACCTCGACCTCGAGATCTCCCTCGAAGTAGGGCCGGGCGGCCGCCAGGGCGGCTTCCACCACTCCCGACGTCGAGCCGACGACGGCGACCGAGATGGCGAGCGGCTCTCCGTCGGACGGGTACTCCACCCGCGCCGAGACCACCCCGACGATCCGGCGCAGCTCGAGCTCGATCCCGAGCACGTCGACCTCGTTGGCGGCGTCGTCCCCTTCCGCATCGTCGTCGGGGTCGGGGCCGCCGATGTCTAGGCGCACTCGCGGACCTTGCGCTTGTCCTCGTAGAGCCGGGCGTCGGCCAGCCGGTAGAGGCCGCTGGCGTCGGTCGACTCCTCCGGCGCGGTGGCCACACCGACCGAGAAGCCGGCCCCCCGTCCCAGGGTGGCGCTCACCGCTTCCGACAGGCGATCGCGCAGCCGCACCGCCGCTTCGCGCATCGAGCTGACCAGCAGCAGCCCGAACTCGTCGCCACCGAGGCGCGCCGCGTAGTCCCCGGCGCGCAGTGACCGCCGCAGCTCCGATCCCGCCGCCTGCAGCAGGCGGTCCCCCTCCCAGTGGCCGGCGGTGTCGTTGAGGTGCTTGAGGCCGTCGACGTCGAGCAGCACGAGCGAGAACTGCGTCCCGTAGCGGGTCGCGTTCGACAGCAGCGCCGCCAGCGCGTCGTCGAACGACCGGCGGTTGAGGAGTCCGGTCAGCGCGTCGTGGGCGGCGTCGTGGCGCGCCAGCTCCATCGACAGCGCGACGTGACACAGCGCGGCGATGGCACGGGCGTCGGGCTCCGACAGCACCTCGGGGTGCACGTACAGGCCCGGGCCCGCCCACCAGTCGACGCTGCCCGGGTCGGAGAGGGCCCGGCCCCGCGCCCGGAAGACCTGCCGTCCGAGGCCGGGGTGGTTGCTCACGAGTACGGCGTCGCTCAGCGCCAGCCGGGCGAGGAGATGGTCCAGGCACCAGTACACGTACGCCAGCCCGGACCGGGCGTGCTCCAGTTCCTGGATGAGCGGGAGGATGTCGAGCCGGCGGCGCGACCCCCCGACCGCGCCGGGCCGGCCGTTGCCGGCGCTCCCCGGGCCCCACTCACCCGGCCCGCGGCCGTTGGTGAGGAGCTCGTCGTCCTCGCGCTCGCGGTTGAGCCACGGGAGCGGAAGGGGTATCGGCCCACGCTTCACCTTCGGTTCTTGGACACCCGGTGCGCGATTACCTGCATCGGGCCAGCGAAGGGATACGGCGGACACTCGGGAGCCTCGATTGTTCGTTTTGGGGGGATTAACTACCTACAACGGTACCGCTGTCCGCAAGGAGCGCGACAGCGCGTTTGCAGAGATCGTCGAGCTCCTCGGCCGTGGCCCGGTAGGCCTCGGCGGGCAGCCCGATGGGATCGGCGACGTCGTCCTCGCCCGAGCCGCCGAGCAGGTCGGCGGGGCGGCGCCCGAAGCCCAGTCGGGCCAGGTAGGTGGACAGCTCCTCGGCCGGGAGGCGGGGACCGGCGGCTTCCCCCCGGCGGACCAGCTCCTTCAGGGTGAACGTCCGCTGAAACGCGTCCGGCGCGGTCACGACGACCTCCCGCAGGTGCTCGCGCGCCATTGCCAGGATCAGGTCGGCCCCTTCCACCGTCCTGCGGTCGAGGCGGCGGCTGCGGTGCCCGCTCAGGTCGAGCCCCCGCCCCGCCATGGTCTCGATGGCCTCCGCAGTGGCCGGAATGTCCGGTTCGAGCAGTCCGCACGACGAGGTCTCGGCCCGGATGCCGCCCTCGCGCAGGCGCTCGCGCAGGAGCAGCTCGGCCATCGGGGACCGACACTGGTTGGCGGTGCAGACGAGCAGCACGTGCACAGGGGTGACACTACGGGGCCGAAGGTCGCATTCCGGCCGCATGCAGGAGGTATCCGGTTGGCAGCGCCGAATCCCCGTTCTGACGACCGCACCACCGGAGCCCCGATGTCCCGCACAACCGATCCCGACTTCGTAGCGTGCCACTCCCCGTGGGAGATGACCCAGGGCGCGGCCGTGTGGCTGGCCCGGCGCTGCGCCGCCGACGTGGCCGCCATCTACCTCTCCGACGGCGAGACGGGCCAGGTCCGCCGCGGCCTCCACACCCCGGGCGAAGGTGCGCTTCTCCCCCTCACCTCCCTCCTCCCCCACCGACTGTGGTGGAAGGGCCCGCCCGCATGGACGTCGGCGGGCGGGCCGAGCATGAGGATCGTGCCGTTCACTCTCGGATCGGACAGCGGCGTGGCGGTCGTGGGCCCCTTCGGCCTGTACCGGCCCCGTGCCGACCTGGCCGCCACCATCGACGGGGAGGTCCGGCGGTTGGCCGCCGCGCTGGCGGCCGGGCTGGAGCGCTTCCCGTCGGCCCGGGCCGGCCAGACCGATCTCCTGGAGGCGGTGGCCTTCCAGTACGGGGCCAGCCTCGACGGGTCGCCGGAGCCGCTCCTGTCCTCGCTGCGCGAGGTCCTCCAGGCCGAGCGGGTCACCTGGGAGGGCGATGTCCTGGTCGTCGAGGGCGCCCGGCTCTCGGTGCCCGGCGCCGTGGCCGCCGCCGAGTGGTGGGTTCCGCTGGCCGTCGCCGCCCGGGACCGCTGGGCCGACGGCGTGGGCACCGTGCTGTCGGGCCTGGCCGACCTCCTGGACGCCCGCCACCCCTCCACCCGGGGGCGTTCGCTCGCCACCTCCGAGCTCGCCATCCGCATGGCCGCCCGCCTCCGGCTCGGCGGCGACCGCCTGGGCGAGGTCGAGGAGGCGGCATCTCTCTACCGGGTCGGCACCGCCCTCCTGGACTCCTATCCCGACGCCCCGGCCGGATCCCGGGAGCACCCCCGCCTCCCGGCGGTCAGCGCCGGCCTCCTGGCCGGAGCGGCCCGGCCCTCCGAGGTCGTCGACGCCGTGCGGGGCCTCTCGGAGCGCTGGGACGGCGCCGGCCCCGAGGGCCTGGTCGGCATCTCCATCCCCGCCCCGTCCCGGATCATCGCGGTGGCGGCGGCATGGCTGGAGCTGGTGGCCCCGTGGCAGGCCGGGCCGGACGGGCGGGCCCACCTGGCCACCGAGCTGGTGGAGCGCCGGGCGGCGCGGACCCTCGTGGCCCGGGCCGGCGCCGACCTCGATCCCCGGGCCGTGGGTGCCCTGCTCGAGGAGACCGACGCGTCAGCGGCTCTCTAGGTCTCCGTTGGCGACGGCGGTCTCCGACAGGTCGACGTCGGGCTCCGGGCGCTCCGCTCCGGAAGGCGCGTCGTTGGGCTGAACCTCGGTGAGCCGGCGCAGGGCCTCCTCCGCCGCCCTCACCACCTCCATGTCGGGGTCCCCGACCAGCACCCGGCGCAGGGCCACGACCGCCGCCGGGTCGCCGAGGGTCCCGAGCAGCCGGGCGGCCTCGCCCCGGATGTCGGCCTCGGGATCCTCGAGACAGATCGTCACCGCCGCCGCGCTCCGCGGCTGGTGGGCCAGAGCGAGCCCCCGCAGCGCCACCCGCCGGCGCTCGGGATCGGGGCTGGTCAGCGAGGCCAGCAGCACGTCGACGGCGGCGGGGGCCGACAGCACCCGGGCCATGGCCGCCCGGGTCTCGACGTCGGCTTCCGTCGACACCTGGGCGATCAGCTCGGCCGTGCGCTCGGGGGCGTGGCCGAGCAGCTCGGCCGCCACCGTGCGCAGATTGGGCGCCCCCAGCGCCGACACGAGCATGCGGGCGGACGGCGTGAGACAGCGGGCCAGGAGGTGCTCGCGTGCCGGCACCCGCACCTCGGCGGCGGGATCGCGCGCCGCCTCGAGGAGGTAGTTGAGCGCCCGGTCGTCACCGGCCACGGCCAGGGCCTCCACCGTCAGCCGCCGCACCTCGACGTCGGGATCGTGGATGCGCGGCCCCACCGCCTCGACCGACACCAGCTCGGGATGGGTGCTGAGGGACTCGAGAGCGGTACGCCGGACCTGGCGGGCGGGATCACCGAGCGCCCGCTCCAGGCGGTCCCCGACCGAATCGGCGCCGAGGGCCACGAGCACGCGCAGGCCCAGGGCGCGGTCGGCGGGGTCCGGGCTCTGCACGGCGTTGCGCGCCAGGCGCCGGGTCAGGCCCCGGTCGGCGGCTATGAGCTTGTCGACGAGGAGGTCCACCGTGCGGCGCTCGAGCATGCGGAGGACGGGCCAGATCATCACCAGCACCTCGGGACCCGGGAACCGTTCGAGGGCCCCGGCCGCGGCGGTGACGATCGCGGGATCGGGATCGGCCAGCAGGCCGACGAGCACGGTGCTGCCGTCGTCGTCGGCGGGGACCAGGTCGACCCCGGCCAGCCTCACCTCCCGGCTCGGATGAGCGAGGGCGGCCTCGGCGGCCTGGAGGCGGGCGGCGGGCGGCGCGCTCAGCAGCGCCCGGGCGGCCGCCAGGACCACCGGCACCGACGTGTCGGACCGGACCACGTTGTCGAGGACGAGGGCGGGCGCCGCGCTCAGCGGCGTGTCGAGGACCCCGATGGCGGCCAGGCGCACCTCGGTCAGCGGATCGGACAGCACCCGGGCCAGCAGGGCGCCGTCGAGGGCACCGGTCTCGGCCGCCATCCGGATGCCTGCGATGCGCACGGCGGCCTCGGCGCTCCCCAACCGCTCCTCGAGCCCGGACGGGACGGTCCCCGCTCCCCCGGCCGTAGCCGGCGGGAGAGGCACCTCGGCACCCGGCGGTGGGACGTCGGGCTGAAGGGCGGCCGGCGGGAACGAGACCACGGGCGGGCCGGCGTCGGTCGGGGGGGCGGCCACCGGAGACAGGTCCGGCGCGCTCGCCCGGGTCGCGCCCGGCCGGCTCCGCTCCGCCGGGGCGGAGGGGCGCGAGCCCGGGTCCGGTTGCGCCTGGGCCGACGGGGCCCGGCCGGCGGCCTCGATCAGGCGGGCCGCTCCCGACGCCACCTCGGGGCGCGGGTCCGACGAGTACGCCTCCACCCGGGGCAGCCCGAGGGCCTGCGCCGCCCGCCCCAGCTCGGCCGCCACCGGCTCGAGGGTCTCCTGCTCGACGAGGCCGAAGGCGCGCACGACCGCGGCCAGGCTGGCCTGGTCCAGGTCGGAGCCGGTCCGCCCCACCAGGTCGATCAGGCCCGCCACCGCCGCCCGGCGCAGCGGCTCCTCGAAGTCGGCCGAGGTGTGCGACGCCAGCAGCGAGGCATGGGCGGCGTGGCCGGCCCGGCCCAGCAGCCGGAGGGCGCGGGCCCGCACGCCGGGATCGGGATCGACGGCCGCCGCCTCGAGCGCCGCCGACGGCGCCAGGCGCGGATTGTCCTCGAGGGCGTGCAACGCCAGCTGGCGCACCTCCCGGTCGGGGTCGGTCACCGCCATTCCCGCCCGGGCCGCCCGCTCGGCGGTGGCGGGCTCGGCCAGCAGCGCCCGCGCCGCTCGCCGGCGCTCGTCGACCGAGTCGCTGGTGAGAGAGGGCTCGGTGCGGGGCGCGTCTCCGGTGTCATCGGCCCGGGTCGCGTCTCCGCCGGCATCGGCGCCGGCCGCGTCCGGTACCTCGTCGGCTTCGGCCGCGGCCTCGACCGGCGCGGCGGCACCTGCAGGCGCCTCGGTGGTGCCGGCGGACTCACCCGCCGGGTCGGACCCGTCGGCCGGCTCCTCCTCCTGGTCGGCGGCACGCGCCGCGAGGGCGTCGAGGAAGATCTGGCGGAGGTGCTCGGTCGGGACCCCCTTCAACACGGCCCGGCCGCGGGAGGCGGCCAGCTCGTGGGGGAAGTCGACGATGCTCACCACCGCCGGCGCCCCGAGCGGCTCGACCAGTGTGGGCAGATTTGCCAGGTCCGGGTCGCCACCGGCGGGATCGGCCACGATCAGATCGGGGTTGGCCGTGCGGGCCAGGGACAGGGCCTCGTTGGCGTCGGCCGCCTCGCCGACGACGTCCCACTCCCACGTCTCGAACAGCTGCCTCAGAACGGCGCGCGTGGTGGGCCGATGATCGACAACCACCACCCGAACTGACACGTCACCTCCGGACACTCCGCCGCCCTGTGTCGCCACGGTACGGAACACGAGCACTCTCCGCATCCGGCGGAAGATGTCTAGCGCGCGCCGTCGTCGGTCGGCCGAGGACGGGGCCGAAGGTCGTAGTACCCGCCCTGGCCGGGCTAGTTATTTCAAACTGTGAGTCGTCCGGCGGGCGATTCAGAGCGGGAGACGGACCGCCACCTCGGCGCCGTCCCCGGGGCGGGAGACCACGTCGAGCGTGCCCCCCGCGCTACGGATGCGGTCGCGCAGGAGGCGGAGTCCCATGCGGCGGCCGGAGCCGTTGGGCTCGGGTGCGGCGTCGACGAAGCCGTGCCCGTCGTCGCCCACCTCGATGATCAGGCGGTCCGGCGCGAAGCGGACCCGCACCGCCGCCGATTCCGCTCCCGCGTGCTTGCGCACGTTGGTGAGCCCTTCCTGCACCACGGCGTAGGCCAACATGCTCGTCTCCGGCGGTAGCTGGCGGGCCTCACCCTCGACGTCGACGGTGACCCTGATCCCCCACTGGGCGGTGTAGTCGCGACACCAGTCACGCAGGCTCGGCACCAGATCGCCCATGGCCGAGGGGCGCGGCGCCAGCTCGTAGATGGACGCCCGCAGCTCCTCGAGGGCGGCCGCGGTCGCGGCGCGCGCCGCGTCCAACGTTTCGCGCAGCCGCACCGGGTCCTCGGCCGCCAGCTCCAGGAGCTGCAGCTGGATCAGCACGTTGCTGACCTGCTGGGTCACGCCGTCGTGCACCAGCCCCGCGATGCGCACCCGCTCCGCCAGCAGGCTCTGCTGGCGCCCCTCGGGGGAGAGACGCGCCCGCTCGGCGTCGAAGGCGAGGAGATCGGCGCACACCTCGACGGCGTCCAGGTCGGCGGGGGGCGGGCTCAGGGCCACGACCAGCTGGCCCCGGCGGGCCGGTACGAGCCGCCAGGGGGAGACCGGAGGCCGGGCCGTGAGCCCGTCCAGCTCGGCCAGGGCGTCGGGATCGTCGGGAGACGGGGGCCACGGGATCGACGGCAGGGACGCGTGGCCGCAGTCCGCTCCCCCCCAGCAGGCCTCGGACCCGTCGGGCCCCGGCCACAGCAGCACGACCAGGTCGACCTGGGCGGCGCGGGCCAGGCTGGTGGCGCCGGCCGGGCTGACCAGCGCCTGGGCGGGCAGCGTGGCCAGCTCCGCCACCCACGCCGCTACGACCTCGGGGCCGGAGCGGCGCCGAATCGTGGGCAGGGCGGACACGAGGGCGGCCCCGGACCCCCCCAGCGAGCGCGGCTGGGGGTTCTCGGCTATCAGCAGCGTTCCCGGCTCGGGTCCGTCCACCACCATCACGGCGCGCACGCCGGCGGCGCGCAGGCGGCGGCCGGCATCACCCAGCAGGGACGTGTCGACCACGCCCGTCGTCAGCTCCGGCGCCCCGAGCACGCGGCGGTAGAGCTGGTCGCGAGGCTCGAGGCGGCCCGCCGACAGGGACCAGTCGGGGACCACGGGGCGGGCCAGGATCACCCTCTCGGCGCCGAGGCGCCGGGCGGCGGCGTCCCAGGCCGGGAGATCGGACGGGTCCGCGCCGGCGGGGAGATCGGGAGCGTCGAGTGCCACCACGGGCTCAGCCACCCCTAAAGGGTGCCTCAGCTGGCGGCGCGTCGAGCGGACGGGCTGACCAGACCTTCCCGGATGGACTTGGAGACGGCCTCGGTGCGGTTGGTCACCTCGAGCTTGCGGAAAATGCTGCCGAGGTGGCTCTTCACCGTCTTCACGCTGACGTAGAGGTTGGCGGCGATCTCGGTGTTGCGCGCTCCGGCCACCAGCTCGGAGAGCACCTCGAGCTCGCGGTCGGACAGGTCGAGGTTCCCACCGGTGACTCCCCGCTGGGTACGCGACCACAGTCGCTGCGCCACCAGAGGAGAGAGGTAGGTGCCGCGTCCGGACATCGCGATGTCGACGGCCTCGCGCAGCTGGTCGAAGGTCGAGTCCTTGAGCACGTAGCCGTTGGCCCCGTTCTCCAGGGCACCGGACACGTAGTCCTCGGTGTCGTAGGTCGACAGCACAATCACCGGCAGCGCCGGGCGGGCGGCCTTGCAGCGGCGCAGGAAGGTGATCCCGTCCCCACCGGGCATCCGGGCGTCCACCAGCACCAGGTCGACAGAGGCGGACTGGAGCACGGCCAGGCCCTCCTCGGTCCCGCCGGCCTCGAGGACCCGGTGGCCGAGGGCGGTCTCGATCAGTGTGCGGAGGCCGTGGCGGATGACGTTGTGGTCGTCGATCAGCAGGATGCTGAGCGCGGCCTGGTCGACGGAGTGGTCCTCCTGTGGCCCGGCCGCGTCAGGACCAGGGCTAGTCATCCCCGCGTTCATCACTAGCTCTCATCGTCCTGTTAGGGGCCAACCTTGAGCAGGTCGGGGAGGCGCCGGTGGTCGTCGGTGACCAGGTGGCCCTCGGGCTCCGGGAGGTTGTCGTCGTCGAAGACGCCCGTGTACCGGACCGAGGTCATGCCCATGGCCCGGGCCCCCGCGATGTCGGTCCGCCTCAGGTCCCCCACGTGGGCGGCGTCGGCCGGGTCGATCCCACCCAGGCCGGCCAGGGCGTGGCGGAAGATCACCGGGTCGGGCTTGTACACACCGACCTCGTCGCTGAACGACCAGTGGGCGAAGTAGCCGAGAAGGCCGCGGTCCTCCAGGTGCCGGCGCAGCGTCACCGACGGGGTGATGCCGACGTCGCAGATGATCCCGATGCGCACGCCTGCATCCCTGAGGGCGGCCAGGCACTCCTCGATGCCCTCGGTGCTGTGCAGCTCGGTGGCGTGGGCTCCCAGGGCGAACGCCTCGACCAGGTCCCGGCGCACATCGGCGGGGACCCGGAAGCCGAGGTCCTCCACGATCTCCTCGGCCGCCCGGGCCGCCCGCACCTGCTGGTTGGCGGTCCAGCGCTCCGTGAAGCGGCGCCAGGACTCCTCGAACACGGCGTGGAGCCGCTCCCGCTCGACCTTGAACCCGACTCCCTCGAGGATGCCCAGCCAGGCGTCGATGCGCCGGTTGCGCGCCGCCCCGGCCTGCTCGTACATGAGGGTGTTCCAGTAATCGAAGGTGACCGCCCGGATCACGGCCCCGTCACCACAACCGGCTCACGTGCGGCGGATGACCCCTTCGGCCCGGGCGACGGCGGCCACCGCCGTGGCCACGGCCGGCGCCACCCGCTTGTCGAACACGTCCGGGACCACGTAGCTGGGGGAGAGCCGCTCGGGGTCGACCACCGCTGCGATGGCGTCCGCCGCCGCCAGCTTCATCCCCTCGGTGATGTCGGTGGCGCCGGCGTCGAGCGCCCCCCGGAAGATCCCCGGGAAGCACAGGACGTTGTTGATCTGGTTGGGGTAGTCCGACCGGCCCGTGGCCATCACCCCGGCGATGCCGTCGGCGTCTTCGGGGCGCACCTCGGGGTCGGGATTGGCGAGGGCAAACACAATCGGCTCCCGCCCCATCCCCCTCAGGTCCTCGCCCGTCACCAGGCCCGGCCCGCTGACGCCGATCAGCACGTCGGCGCCCTGCAGGGCCTCCGACAGCGTTCCCGCCCGCCGTTCGGTGTTGGTGTGGGTGGCCAGCCACTCCTTGGAGACGTCCAGCGGGCCCCGGCCCTCGTAGATGGTCCCCTTGCGGTCGACGGCCACGATGTCCGAGACGCCGGCGTTGAGCAGGATGCGGGCGATGGCGACCCCCGCCGCCCCCGCCCCGGCAATCACGACCGAGATGTCGGACATCTTGCGGTCGACGACGGTCAGGGCGTTGCGCAGCGCCGCCAGCACCACCACGGCCGTGCCGTGCTGGTCGTCGTGGAACACCGGGATGTCCAGGGCCTCCTTCAGGCGCTCCTCCACCTCGAAGCACCGGGGAGCCGCCACGTCCTCCAGGTTGATGCCCCCGAACACGGGCGCCAGCCGGATCACGCTCTCGACCAGCTCGTCGGCGGAGTGGATGTCCAGGCACACGGGGAAGGCGTCGATCCCGGCGAACTCCCGGAACAGCTGGGCCTTCCCCTCCATGACCGGGAGGGCCGCGAGGGGCCCGATGTCCCCCAGGCCGAGGACGGCGGTGCCGTCGGTGACCACCGCCACCGAGTTGGACTTGATGGTGAAGCGGTGGGCCAGCTCGGGGTCCTTGGCCACGGCCGTGCAGACCCGGGCCACCCCGGGGGTGTACGCCATCGACAGGTCGTCGCGGGTCGACAGCGGGAGCTTGGAGCGGACCGTGATCTTGCCGCCCTCGTGCAGGGCAAAGGTGCGGTCCCACACCTCGTGCACCACCGCCCCGGGGACCGCCTCCACGGCAGTCCGGATGGCAGCGGCGTGGTCCTCGCTGGCGGCCAGGACCGTCACCTCCCGGACCATGCGACCGGCCACCATCTCGACGATCTCGACCCCGGCGATGTTCCCCCCCGCCTCACCTATGGCGGTGGTGACCCTCCCCAGCCACCCGGGCCGGTTCTCCGACTCCACCCGCAGGCAGATGGAGTAGGCCGAACTGGGCGTTCTCGGGGTAGTCGGGGGACCCATCCCCCGACGCTACCCGAGTGTCAACATTTGAGGCCTATTCCGGCCCTACTGCACTGAGCCCGGTGGGCTCGGAACTGCACTGAGCCCGGTGGGCTCGGAACTGCCCTGAGCCCGGGGGCTCAGACCTCCTCGGTTTCCATCTGCTCGAGGCAGCGGGAGATCTCCGAGGCGCGGAAGCGGCGGTGGCCGCCTAGCGTGCGGATGGCGGTGATCTTGCCGGCGCGGGCCCAGCGGGTAACGGTCTTGGGGTTCACCCGGAACATGGCCGCCACCTCTGCCGGGGTCAACAGGGCATCCTTGGGGTTCTGCTCTGCCATTTGTCGGTTTTTGCTTTCTGTCTGGCGGCCCGGCAGCCGTGCCCACGTCGGGCGGGTACCGAAGTCCGATTCCTGCCTTGAAGGTACGGTCGGTCCCGATTGAATTCGATAGCTACTTCGCGTCAATTTGTGTCAATGCAGGGGCTAGTCAATTTGGTGCTTTTCGACCCCTGACGCACCGCTCAGGTGGTTATCAGGACCCGTAGGCGAAGCCGAGGTCGGGAGCCCCCAGCAGGGCGGCGAACGCCACTCCGGCCTCGGAGCACATGGCCGCGCAGGTGCCGCCCCGGTCGACCACGGCCACCACCAGGACGGGCTCGGCCCCGAAGGCGCGCACGACCTCGACCGCCTCCATGGGGCTGGTCCCCCGGGTCACGGCGTCCTCGGTGATCACGACCCGGTCCCCCGGCTCGAGGGCGCCGGCGATCCGCCCGCCCGCCCCGTGGTCCTTGGTCTCCTTGCGGACGCTGAACGCCTTGATCGGCCTCCCCCTGGCCGCCAGCACGCCGGCGGTGCAGAAGGCCACCGGGTCGGCGCCCATCGTCAGGCCCCCGATGGCGGTGGCCCCGGTGGGAATGACCTCGGCCATGGCGTCGGCGACCAGCAGCATCCCCTCGGGCCGGCAGCAGGTCTGCTTGACGTCGAGGAACCAGTTGCTCTTCCGCCCCGACTTGAGGGTGAACTCCCCGGTCATCACGGCGTGCTCGAGGAGGTGGTCGCGGAGGGCGGCCCGCGTCGGGCTCAACGTCTCGGTGCTCACAGCGCCAGCCCCTCGATCCGCACTTCCCCCGACCCGGCCACGACCTCCCCCACCACGGCGGCGGGACAGCCCGCCCCTTCCAGCACCTCCACGACCCGCTCCTCGCTCCCCGGCGCCACCGCCAGCACCATGCCCAGGCCCAGGTTGAAGACCCGGGTCATCTCCCCGACGTCCACTCGGCCGGCGCGCCGGATGCGCCCGAACACCTCCGGCACCTCCCACGTCCGCCCGTCGAGCACGGCGTCGGCGTCGTCCGGGAGGGCCCGGGGCACGTTGCCCACGAGCCCGCCCCCGGTGATGTGGGCGGCGGCGTGCAGACCCGGGCCCAGCGCCTGCTTCACCGCCAGCACCGCCGGGGCGTAGACGACCGACGGCTCGAGCAGGACGTCGGTGGCGGCGGGCTCGTCTCCCAGCACCTGGCGGGCCAGCGAGTACCCGTTGCACCGCAGGCCCGGGCTGGCCAGGCCCACCAGCTTGTTGCCGGGGCGCACCCGGTCGCGGCCCAGCATCTCGGACCGCTCCACCACCCCGACGGCGAAGCCGGACAGGTCGAACTCCCCCGGGGCCGTAGTGCCCGGGTGCTCGGCCATCTCCCCGCCGAGCAGGGCGCAGCCCGCCCGCCGGCACCCCTCCGCCACCCCCTCGACGATCTCCGCCGCCGTCTCCGGGTCGAGCTTGCCGACCGCCAGGTAGTCGAGGAGGAACAGCGGCTCGGCGCCCTGGCACACGATGTCGTCCACGCACATGGCCACCAGGTCGATGCCGATGGTGCCGTAGCGGTGGGCCGCCGCCGCCACCATGGCCTTGGTCCCGACCCCGTCGGTCGACGAGACCAGGACCGGCTGGTCGTAGTCCGCGGCCCGCAGGGCGAACATCCCCCCGAAGCCCCCGATGTCCCCCACCACCTCGGGCCGGTAGGTGGAGCGCACCGCGTCCCGGATCAGCGCTACCGCCTTGTCCCCCGCCTCGATGTCGACGCCGGCGCCGGCGTAGGTGGCGCGGCCTTCGATCACGGGCGGGTCAGCGCGTCCTCGGCACCGAGTGCGGGCGCAGCGGTCGGCACACCCTCGACGTCGGTCGCCGCGACCGCGCGGGAGATTCCCTCGAGCATGTGCTTGCCGAGCAGCTCCGGCGCTGGCAGGTCGATCGGGTAGCGCCCGTCGAAGCACGCCCGGCACAGCCGGTCGGCCTCCAGCGTCGTCGCGGCGGTGAGCTCTTCGAGGGAGATGTAGCCGAGGGAGTCGGCGCCGATCGACGCGCAGATCTCGTCGATGCTCAGGCCGTTGGCGATCAGCTCGGCGAGCGAGGCGAAGTCGATGCCGTAGAAGCAGGGCCACTTCACCGGCGGGGAGGAGATCCGGATGTGTACCTCAAGTGCGCCGGCCTCACGCAGCATCCGCACGAGCGCGCGCTGCGTGTTACCGCGCACGATCGAGTCGTCTACTACGACGAGCCGTTTGCCCTCGATCACTTCGCGCAGCGGG
>DASUHN010000376.1 GCA_036273495.1 Acidimicrobiales bacterium
TCATAAGGACGGCAGCAGCGACCGTGAGCTCGATGATGGTCATGCCCTCGGCACCGCGCCGTCCTGCTCTCGAGCGCACACGACGGAAGGCTCCAGCTCGCGTCATGACGTCGGACACTTCACCGCTCCGGTGGTCGGATCCGTCGTATTGGCCGTGATGTTCGAGGTGTTCCAGGTGTACAGGGCTTCGCCGTCGGGAGGCACAGGCGTATTGCCTCCGACACCTACGCAGTTGACAGTGACCGTGTAGCTGAAGTTCTTGTAGACCTGAAGAACGAGACTTGTCGCCGTGCAGCTCGACCCGCAGCCATTGATATCGTTTTGGATCTCGAACTTGTAGGTTTGGGTGGTGTCGACGGCCTCCACGGCCAGGGTGGCCGTCCCGGCGGGATACGTGTTCTCGATGGGCACAGTCAGGGTGACGATGCCCGATCCCTTGGGCGCCGGGGCGACGGCTATGAACAGATAGATCTGCGAGGTCTGCCCGTTCCAGATGCACGTCGAGCTCAGGTTGGTGGCCGTCTGGTATCCAGTTCCCGACAGCGTGATGTCGAACAGTCCGGACTCGATGACGTTGTTCTTGGGGCTCCCGTCCCCGTTCCACGCGGCCTGGCCGGTGGCGTCGGTCGTGACGTCGGGAGGGTTCGTCTGGCCCTGCTGCTGGGTCATGTGGACCTTGACACCGCTGGCGGGGCTCCCGGTGCTGTCATAGACGTACGCGGTGAGGAAGCCGGTGCCTGTGGTCCCGTCCCAGGTGCAGCCCGCTTGCTTCCAGCGGCTGGTGTAGCTCGTGGTGGTGCCTGCCGCGCCCGTCGTGCACGTGAACGACGAGTCACCGGCCGAATAGGCGACCCAGGTGGAAAGGGAGCCGCCTCCAGAGTTGGTGACCGTGCAGGTGTAGGCGGTGCTGGCGGACAGGCCGCTGGTTACGCCGAAGCTGCCGTCGGACGAGCTACCCGAAGCGATGGTCGTGGCTCCCTGCAGGACCGTAACGGTGAAGCCGTCCGGGGGCACCTCGGCCAAGCCGGTCGTCGGGTCGGTGACGACGTTCCCCGACGTGTCGACCTGCTGGAGGTCGATCTCCAAGGCGGTGACGGCAGTCGGATTGTTGGTCGTGGCGCCGCTGACATCCGTCTGGGAGCTGTAGGTGAAGCTCGAGCCGGAGGTGGACGTGAGGGTCACGAAGACCGTCTTGTAGGAGCCATTGGCCGTGCCGACCCAGCGGGTCTCGGTGAAGGAGAAGCAGGACCCAGCAGACGACGTCGAACAGCTGGTGCCGCTCACCTGGCTGTTGGTCAGGTTGACCGACTTCGAGTAGCTCAGGCAGCTGCTCCCGGCGCACCCGGCGGAGCCGTAGACGGCGGTGTAGCCGCTCTTGGTCGGGATCGTGTTGTCGCTGGGGTCCATCGCCAGCCGGGTGTAGGTCATCGACCGGAGCGACTCGAGCTCCTGGTTGACGTAGGAGACGGCCACCTGCCGGACGCGGGTCCTGAGGCTCGCGACCATCTGGGACCCGGCCAGCTGGGCCAGGCCGGTCAGGGCGATCGCGAGGAGCAGCATGGCCACCATGACCTCGACCAGGGTGAAGCCGCCCTCGCCGGTCTGATGGCGCCTCCGCAGCCGCGCCGCACTCCTGAGCACCTGGTGCACGCTGGGATATCGGCGTTTCCGGCCGGGACCTTGAAACACCCGTGGGGCGGTTCGCGGCTTTTGTGGCTAGGAAGGGCTAAGGCTCGGGCGTGGATCGCCGATGAATCATTCCGATGCCCGACTGCCCCTCAGCCCTTCGGTCCCGGCGCCTGTTCACGCTGCCCCAGCGCTTCGTCTACCTCGTGGCGGGCCTGGTGATCGCCAGCGGGCTGGTGATCCACGCCCTGGTGGTCGACTCCGGCCTGGTCGCGGCGGCGGTGCAGGGCGCCCTGGTCCTCGGGGCCACCCTGGTGGGGCCGGCGGCCATGTACGTCCACGCCGGCCAGGACGGGGTGACCATCCGCAACCTGCTGCGGACCCATTGGGTCCCGTGGGGCGACGTGCGGGGATTCACCCTCGACGACCGCTTCCCGTACCTCGCCTACCTGGATGTGGCCGACGGGCGGGAGGTGCCCCTCCTGGCCATCGCCGACGATCCCCTGTTCACCCGGGCGGCGGCCCACGACCGCAACATCGCCATGATCGAGGGCCTCAACCTCATGTGGCGGGAAGAGGTCGTGCGGGCCACGACCGGGGTCCTGCCGGCGCCCGTTGCAACGGCGGCGGCCGCCACCACCAACGCCTGACGCCACGCCAGGCCCCCGGGCCCGGTAGGCCGGACCCCCATTAGTGTCCGGCCGGTGAGCCAGGTGGCCCGCCGGTTCGTGTCCGCCGAGGCTCCCGGTCTCGGGCGGGCCGGGGCGGGGGGCCACCCCTGCCAGGGCGTGTGGCACCACCCCGCCCGAGAGGCCCGGTCCGCGGTCGCCTTCGTGGCCACCCACTACGAGGTCGACTTCTCCGAGCACTACCTGGCCGATCTCCTGGCGCAGCGGGGGTTCGGCTTCCTCGGCTGGAACACCCGCTACCGGGGCCAGGGGGCCTACTTCCGGCTGGCCGGCGCCGTGACCGACATCGGGGTCGGCGTGCGCTGGGCGCGCGAGGAGGCCGGAGCCCGGACCGTCGTGCTGCTCGGCAACTCCGGAGGGGCGTCGCTGATGGCCGCCTACCAGGCCCGGGCGTTGGAGCAGCCCGACCCGGACCTCCCGCCCGCCGACCTGTTCGTCTCGCTCAACGCCCACCCCGGCCGCCCCGACGTCCTCACGTCGTGGCTCGACCCGGCCGTCACCGACGAGACCGACCCGCTGTCGGTGTACTCCGGCCTCGACATGTTCAACCCGGACCACGGTCCCCCGTACCCACCCGAGTTCGTGGCCCGCTACCGGGCGGCCCAGGTGGAGCGGAACGAGCGCATCACCGGCTGGTGCCGGGCCGAGCTGGAGCGGTTGGGGGCGCGCGGGGCGTGGGACCGGATGTTCGCCGTGCCGAGGACCTGGGCCGACCTGCGCTTCCTCGACCTCACCCTCGACCCCTCCGACCGTCCGGTCGGGTGCTACGGCGGTGACCCCCGCACCGCCAACCTGGCGCCGGCCGGCCTGGCGGCGGCGTGCACCCTGCGGGGGTGGCTGGAGATGTGGAGCCTGGCCGAGTCGGGCTGCCGGGCCGGACCCCACCTGGCCCGGATCACCCAGCCGGCGCTGGTCGTGCAGTCCGCAGCCGACCAGGGCTGCTTCCCCTCCGACGCCCGCGCCATCCACGCCGCCCTCGGGTCGGCCGACCGCACCCTGGTGAGCGTCCCCGGGGACCACTACCTGCTGCATCCGGCCGGCGCCCGCGAGTCCGTGGCCAGCCTGATCTCCACGTGGGTCAACGAGCGAGTCAGTCCGGGAGGCTGATCCCCAGCTCCTCGGCCCGGCCGGCCACCTCCTCCGGAAAGACGTTCTTGATCAGGTAGAGGTCCCGGGACAGGTTGTAGGAGGGGGCCAGCTCCTTGGCGTAGCGCTCGAAGTACAGGAGCTGCTTGCTGATCAGCACCAGCTCCCGGGGGGCCACGGCGCCGAACTGCTTGGCCAGCTTGATGTTCTCCCGCATCAGCTCGCCGATGCTGATCTCGCCGATCGAGCGGTCGAGGAGCGGGTCCATGGTGGCCTTGACGACCAGGCCGATCTCGTGGTCGTCACCGATGTCCGGCGGCATGACCCCGACCCGCTTCCAGTTGCGGACGATCCGGGAGTAGTCCCCGTCGATCATGGCGGTCCGCTGCATGTCCCGGAAGATCTCGCGCCACATGGGGTCCAGCTCCCCCATGATCCCGAAGTCGAGGAAGGCGGAACGCCCGTCGTCGAGCACCCAGAGGTTGCCGGCGTGGACGTCGCCGTGGAAGGGACCGTGCACGAGGGCGGCCTCCATCCAGACCTTCACGCCCCGGCGCAGCACCAGCTCTCCGTCCACCCCCCGCCGGCGCAGTGAGGCGAACTCGTCCATCGGGGTCCCGGTCATCCGCTCCATGCAGATCAGATGGGGGCCGCAGTAGTCCCAGTACACCTCGGGGGCGGTGATCCATTCGTTGTCACCGAAGGCGCCGATGTTGGTCCGGAACCGCGTCTGGCGGTCGGCCTCGAGGGCGAAGTTCAGCTCCTCGTTCGTCACCTGGTGCAGGTCCTCGACCATCGCGACCGGATTGATCCGGGCCCCGGCCTTGGTCTTTCCTGCCAGTCGGGCCAGCCGGTACATGATCCGCAGGTCGGAGTTCATCCGCCGGGCGATGTCCGGGCGCTGCAGCTTGACGACGGCGTCCCTCCCGTCGGGGAGCACGCAGGCGTGCACCTGGGCGATAGACGCCGCCGACAGCGGCCGGTCCTCGAACCGGCGGAAGAGCCGGGCGGGTGGGTGGCCGAGGTCCTCCTCGATCATCCGGTGGGCGGTGTCGGCGTCGAACGGCGCCACCTCGTCCAGGCACCGCAGGCAGGCGTCGGCCAGCGGAGCGGGGAACAGCCCCGGGGAGGAGGCGACCAGCTGCCCCAGCTTCACGAAGGTGGGGCCGAGGCGCTCGAAGGCGTCCACCAGCCCGTCCGCCGCCACCGAGACGAAGGAGCCCCGGCGCACCCGCACGACCCACAGGAACACCGCCCGCAGGACCGAGAGAACGAGTGCCGTCGCCACCCACCAGATGTGGCGGAGCTCGGCCAGGCCGAACCGTCCGAGCGGGGGCCGGATCACCTCCAGGGCCTCGGGGGGTGGTCCGTCGCAGTAGGGGCCGGCGAAGCCGATGATCACCCCGGTGGACGAAAAGGTCTCCGCCGTGCCCGATTCGGGCCCATTCGCGCTCACAGGGCGAAGGTACCTGCCGATCTACACTCCTCGAGACCCCGTGCGTCGCATTCCCCTACTTCTCGTCGCCCTCCTGGCGCTGCTGGTGGCAACCCCGGCCCTTGTACCGAGCCGTCCCGCCGCGGCCGACGGCGGTCAGGTGGCCGGCATGGTCCTGTCCTCCAGGGGCCAGACCCAGTCGACGGCCGAGGCCGTCTCCCGGATGAAGGCCGACGGGATCAACACGGTGTCGCTGTTCGTGTGGTGGTGGACGGACAACCCCCAGTCGACGACGCTGGCGCCCTACGGCCAGACCGAGCCCGACGCCCAGCTGAGCGCCCAGATCGCCACCGTCCGCCAGGCCGGCCTCAAGGTGATCCTGGTTCCGATCTTCTACTGCGGCTCGTGCGAGGGCGGCTGGCGGGGTGTGATGCAGCCCAGCGACGACAACGCCTTCTTCGCCTCCTACCAGCAGTTCATCGACCACTACGCCCGCCTGGCCCAGGCCGACGGGGTGTGGCTGTTGTTCGCCGGCAGCGAGATGACGACCCTCGAGGGAATGACGCCGCAGTGGCAGAGCGTGATCTCGTCGGTGCGCCAGAACTACAGCGGGCTCGTCGGCTACGAGCAGAACTGGGACGTGCTGGCTCATCCCCAGTTCCTGTCGGACGTCGACGTGGTGGGCGTGTCGGCCTACTTCCCACTCGACGACGGGGCCCAGCCGACCGTGAGCCAGCTGGTGGCCGACTGGAGCAACAGCCACGCCGCCGCCGACGCCGGCCGCAACTGGGTCGGGGACCTGACCCACCTGGCCAACACCACGGGAAAGCCGATCCTGTTCGGTGAGGTCGGCTACATGGACAGCACCTACGCGGGGCGCCAACCGTTCCTGAACAGCTTCACCGCCGCCGACAGCCAGCTCCAGGCCGACCTTTACCAGGCCCTGCTGCAGACGTTCTCGGGCTACAGCTGGTGGATGGGGGTGTCGTGGTGGGAGTGGTCGGACAACCCGGCGGACTCCAACCGCACCCCGATGGGCCAGCCGGCCGAGCAGCTGCTCCAGAAGTGGTACGCCCAGGGGTGGCGCCCCTCCAACGCCGACCCGACCGGCGCCCCGGCCACCGGCACGTCGGCGGGAAGCCCGACGGTGGGCAGCCCGACGACCCTGGGCAGCGCGTCCGGCGGTCACGGGACGACCACGACCACGGGGGCCGGGCTCCCGGGAGGGGCGGTGTCCAGCCCGGCCCTGGCCGGGGCCACGGGCCGGCTTCCGTCTGAAGCGGCGCCCTCGGCGCCGGCCGTGCCCGGCCGGGGGACGCGCCCAGGCGGGGCGGCGCCCGGCGTGCTGGCCGCCGGCCCGGCCCTCTCGGCCGACGGATCGACGCCGGGGGGGGCCGGAGTCCCGGGGCAGGCGGTGCTGGCAACCAGCGGGATCAGCGGGCGCGGCCCCGGCTTCTACACCGCCGCCGCCGTGGCCGCCCTGGCCCTGGCGCTGGCCGCGGCTCAGCTGCTGGCCGACCTGACCCGGCGCCCGGCCCTGGCCGAGGCCCGGGCCCGCCGGCGCTCGGCCGTCACGGAGCACCTCCGCTCGATCCCGCAGCGGTGACCACCACGACCTTGCCGACGGCCCGGCGCTGCCCGAGCTCGTCGAGGGCCTCGGCGGCCCGCTCCAGCGGGTAGACGCCGGACACGACCGGGCGCAGCCGTCCGTCGGCGTAGAGGCGGGCCAGCTCGGCGAAGTTGCGGCGGTTGTCGCCGGCCCGCCGGCCCGTGAAGGCCCCCCAGTACACGCCGACCACCGCCGCGCCCTTCAACAACGTCAGGTTGAGGGGCAGCTTCGGGACGTACCCGCCGGCAAAGCCGACCACGAGATAGCGCCCCTGCCACGCCATGCTGCGGAAGGCGGGCTCGGCCAGGTCGGCGCCCACCGGGTCGTACACCACGTCCACACCCCGCCCGTCGGTCAGCTCCCGGATCCGGGCCCGCAGGTCCTCCTCGGCGTAGTTCACGGTGAGGACGGCGCCGTGCTCCCCGCACACCTCGAGCTTGGACTCCGACGAGGCGGCGGCGATGACCACGCCTCCCAGGGCGGCGGCGATCTCGACCGCGGCCAGCCCCACCCCGCCGGCGGCGCCGAGGACCAGCACCGTCTCCCCCGGCTGGAGGGCGGCCCGGTCGACCAAGGCGTGGTACGACGTCCCGTAGGCGGTGGGGAAGCCGGACGCCGTCGCCGCGTCCATGCCGTCGGGCACCGGGAGCAGCGCTCCCGCCGGCACCGCCACCTTCTCGGCAAAGCCGCCCGCCCCCGTGAGGGCCATCACCCGCCCTCCCGTCTCCACCCCCTCCACTCCGGGCCCGACGCCGGACACGACCCCCGCCACCTCTCCTCCCGGAATGAACGGAAGTCCGGGCTTGAACTGGTACTCGTCCTTCAGCATCAAGATGTCGGGGAAGTTGGCGGCCGAGGCGTGGACGTCGATCACTACCTGGCCCGGGCCCGGCTCGGGATCGGGAACGGTCTCGACGCGCAGGACGTCGGGTTCCCCGAACTCGTGGCAGACGACGGCCTTCACGAGACGGTGTGCTCGTCGAGCCACTCGCGCAGCGGGGCGGTGACGGTGAGGAAGTCGACGATGCGCTTCTTGGCCGCCGCCGTTCCCAGCCACGCCCCGACCGGCCACTGCTTCCACGCCGTGATGCCCTTCTGGCGCAGAAGATCGATGCGGGGGTGATCCTTCGGGTAGCCCTTCGGCGCCGTCTTCAGCACCTCGTGGGCGTCGACGTCGATGGCCTTCTTCCGCAGGCCCCCGACGATGCGCACCAGCTCCCCGCCGCTGCGGTCGTCGGCCACCGCGGCGCGGTAGCGCTCGAGCTGGTCGGGGGCGGGCATGTACATCCCCGTGCCCACCCCGAGCGCCTCCGAGTTGAGCTGGAAGTAGCCGCCGGCGTTGTGGGCGGCCAGATGGGTCTTGTACGGGGACTTGTCGGCGGTGAAACGGACATCCCGGTAGGGCCGATAGATGCGGCCCTCCCCGAACTCCGGCTGCAGCTCCGCCAGCAGCGCCTCCATCGGAGCGCGGACCTTGGCTTCGTAGAGCGACTTGTGCTCGGTCCAGTACGTCTTGGAGTTGTCGGCCTCCAGGCCCTCGAAGTACTCGACGGCCTCGACGGGCCAGCCCCGGAAGCGGTCGGGAGACATCGGCCGAAAGCTACCGGGCGGGCAGGTGGCCGGGCTCGTGGTGCCGAATCCCTGCAGCATGATGACGGCGCCCCTCATGCGGCCTCTGCCCCGGGCCCGTTTCATCCCCGTCGGGACCACGCGGGCCTGGACCGTGCCGGCGCGGGGTCCCCGTTGGCTGCAGTGGCGCCGGGTCCGCCAGGCGATGGAGGACCATCGCCGGCGGGGCTGGGAGCCGATGCACGACCCCCGCCCGCCCGTGTACGGGCCCGACGGCTGGCTGCTGACCTTTCAGAAGGTCAGGTGATGATGTAACTCTGGCCCGGTGGGTCAGGGTTACGCCTTCGGGGACAGCGACCGGGCCGCCCGCCGGCTGGAGCTGGTGGCGGCGGTGTTCGCCGGGCCGACGCACGAGCTCCTCCGTAGAGCGGCGCAGATGTACGGCCCCGCCGAGCTGGCGCTGGACCTCGGGTGCGGACCGGGCCTCTCCACCGAGCTGCTTCACACCACGGTGGGTCCGGCCCGCACGGTCGGGCTCGACTCGTCTCCGGCGTTCGTGGCGCGGGCGTCCGCACGCGCTCCGGCCGGCGAGTCGTACGCCGTGCACGACGTGCGCTCCGTCCCGTTCCCGGAGGCGCCGGCCGACGTGGTGCTGGCCCGGCTGCTCCTGGCCCACCTGCCCGACGCCGCCGGGACGGCGCGGACGTGGGCCACCCAGCTCCGCGTGGGCGGGCTGCTGATCCTCGACGAGATCGAGTTCATCCACACCGACCATCCGGTGCTGGCGCGCTACGAGGAGCTGGCGGTGGCGGTGGTGGCGGCACGGGGCGGGCCGATGTACGCCGGGCCCGAGCTGGCCGCGTCCGGAGCCCTCGAGGGTGACGGGTTGACCGTGCGCAGC
>DASUHN010000377.1 GCA_036273495.1 Acidimicrobiales bacterium
ATTCCACGACCTACGAAGAGGAGCGCTCCGCCCTGGTCTATGGCGGCTACGTCCTCCTGGCCCGCTACCTGGCGGCCCACCCCGCCCCCGCGACCCCGGAAGGCCGCCGTCGGGAGCGGCGCCTGGTTGCCGACCGCCGCCGGCGGGCGGCCCGGGCCGCCCGGGCGGCCGGACCGGCGCGACCCGATGCCGGCGCGGCCTACGGGACCGGAGGGCGGACCGACGGGGCCGGACCCGGTGGCCTCGTCGACGCCGCCATCTGATTCACGCATCTGGTTCACGTCCCGGCCGGGCGCTCTACGCCGAACCGGCCAGCACCCGCTCCAGGCGCTCGAGCGCAACGTCGGGATCGCCCGCGAGCCGGATCCGGTCCCGACGGGCCAGCAGCTCCTTCACGGCGGTGGTTATCTCCTCCGCCGACGCGTCGGGGGACAGGACGCTCCCGGCGCCCACCCGGGCCACCGCCCGCGCGTTCTCGGGCTGGTCCCGGCCGAGAGGGAGACAGACCATGGGCACCGCGTGGTCCAGGGCCGCCACCACCGATCCCAGCCCGGCGTGGGTCACGAGAAGGGCGGCGTGAGGGAGCACGGCGGCGTGCCGCACGTAGTCGGACACCACCACGTTGGCGGCCGGCGTCAGGTCGGCGCCGTCGATGTAACCCGGGAGATTGACGAGACCCCTGACCGGGAGCCGGCCCAGTGCGTCCGTGACCCGAATGAGGACCTCCCTCTCGGGGTCGGCGGAGCCGGCCGTGCCGAGCGACACGACGACGAGGGGGCCCGGACCCGGGGGCGGCGTCCACCCCGCGTCGGGACCGGGCCCCTCGGAGAGCCCTCCGGCGTAGACGACATCGGGGGGAACCGGCCCGGCCGCATCGAGCTCCCGCGGGGCGGCAACCAACCCGAGCGCCGCGGCCCGAAGGAGGTCGGCGTGGCGCGCCACCTCGACCAGGCCGAGCTCCGCCCGCACGGAGTTGACGGCGTCGATCGACCCGGCCATGCCGATCGGATGGGGGGCACCGTCGACGAGCAGGGCCGTGTACAGGGTGTGGACCAGGGCCACCGTGGGCAGTCCCGACCGCTCGCCCCGCACAGGGCACCGGTCAGCATGTAGTCGACAACCAGCAGATCGGGCCGGAAGCGCGCCACGGCCTCTCCGACCTCGGCGGCTCCCGGCAGCCAGCCCGGCCCGGCCGTCACCAGCTCCACCCCGGCGTCCTCCACCCGACCCTGCAGACCGAGGAACGGATTGACGTTCCCGCCGCCCTCCCAGAGGACGGTGAAGATCCTCCGGACCTCCGCCACGCCCTAGTCCGGCGGTCCGGGCGCGGGAGCGGCCCACGCCGCGGCGGCGCGCACGGCGCCGACGACCTCGTCCTCGGACGCACCGGGGCCCAGCACCGCCGCCACCCCGGCGCCGGCCAGCTTGGGCCGGTCGACTTCGGGGACGATCCCCCCGACCACGACCGGGACGTCGAGGCCGAGCTGGCGCATGGCGGCCACGACGGCGGGGGCGATCGTCAGGTGGGCCCCGTTGTGCATGGATATGCCGACCACGTCCACGTCCTCCTGGAGGGCGGTGGCCGCCAGCCCGGCCGGGGTCTGGCGCAGGCCGGCGTAGATCACCTCCATACCGGCGTCCCGGAGGATGCGGGCCACGATCTTGATCCCCCGGTCGTGGCCGTCGAGCCCGATCTTGCCGACGAGAACCCGGATGGGGCGCGGATCTGTGGTCAGACCGCCGCCTTCTCGGTCCAGGTACCGAACACCCCTTCCAGGGCGCCGGTGACCTCCCCGACGGTGACCCGGGCCCGCCCGGCGTCGATCAGCGCAGGCATCAGGTTGACGGTCGGATCGGCCGCCTCCCGCCCCAGGCGGGCCAGGGCCAGGCGCACCGCCTCCTGGTCGCGCTCCTGACGCAGACGCCGGAGCCGGTCCAGCTGGTCGACCTCCACGGCCGGATCGATGTACAGGGTGGGGGGCTGGGCGTCGTCACCGTCGGTGTAGCGGTTCACGCCGACGACCACGAACTGGTCGGTGGCCACCTTGCGCTGGAAGGCGAAGGCGGCATCGGCGATCTCCGCCTGGAACCATCCCTCCTCGATGCCGTCGACAACCCCGTCGAGCATCGACCCGCCGCCCCTCGCCTCGATCTGCCCGAAGATCTCCTCGGCCTGCCGCTCGACCTCGTCGGTCAGGGCCTCCACGAACCAGGCGCCCCCCAGGGGATCGGCGACGTTGGCCACGCCGCTCTCGTGGGCGATGACCTGCTGGGTGCGGAGCGACAGGCGGGCCGCCTTGTCGGTGGGCAGGGCCAGGGCCTCGTCGTAGGAGTCGGTGTGCAGGGACTGCGTGCCGCCGAGCACCCCGGCCAGGGCCTCGACGGCCACCCGCACCAGGTTGACCTCGGGCTGCTGGGCGGTGAGCGATACCCCGGCGGTCTGGGTGTGGAAGCGAAGCTGCAGGCTGCGGGGATCGGCTGCCCCGTACCGGTCGCGCATCCAGCGCGACCAGATGCGGCGGGCCGCCCGGTACTTGGCGATCTCCTCGAAGAAGTCGATGTGGGCGTTGAAGAAGAACGACAGGCGGGGGCCGAACTCGTCCACACCCATGCCGGCGGCCCCGGCGGCCTCGACATAGGCGAAGCCGTTGGCGAGGGTGAAGGCCAGCTCCTGGACCGCCGTGGATCCCGCCTCCCGGATGTGGTAGCCGGAGATCGAGACCGGGTGCCACCGGGGCAGCTCCGCCGCGCAGTACGCCATCACGTCGGTGACCAGGCGCAGCGACGGCCGGGGGGGGAAGATGAACTCCTTCTGGGCCTGGTACTCCTTCAGGATGTCGTTCTGGATGGTGCCCCCCAACCGGCCCCGCGCCACTCCGGTGGCGTCGGCCACGCATATGTAGAGGCCCAGCACGAACGCGGCCGGAGAGTTCACGGTCATCGACGTGGTCACCGCACCCAGGTCGATCCCCGAGAACAGCGTGGCCATGTCGTCGACACTGTCGATCGCCACCCCGGCCCGGCCGACCTCACCGATGGCCAGGGTGTCGTCGGAGTCGCGGCCGAGAAGCGTGGGCATGTCGAACGCGGTCGACAGCCCGCTGCCACCCGCGGCCAGGAGCTCCCGGAAGCGCCGGTTGGTGTCGGCCGCCGAGCCGAAGCCGGCAAACTGGCGCATGGTCCAGAGCCGGGTCCGGTACATCGAGGCGTAGGGGCCGCGGGTGTAGGGCCACTGACCGGGAAACTCACCGTCGTCCGGCCCGTACACGCCCTCGAGCGGGACACCGGACATCGTCTCGAAGGACCCCGGCCGCTTCGGTGCGTCGGCGTAGGCCGAGTCCCAGGTGCCGCGATCTCCCACCCGCCAAGGTTACCGGGCACAGTACGGGGATGGACACCTCCCGCGGCCCCCGCCCGGACTCTCCGCGCATCCCCCCCCTCTCCGATCCCGAGCCGAGCGTGCAGGCGGTCCTCGACGCCGCGGCGGTGCCGGGCGGGGCCTCCGGGGCCGCCCCCCTCAACATCTTCGCGACGCTGGCCCACCACCCCAAGGTGATGCGCCGCTCGAACCAGCTCGGCGGCACCCTTCTGTTCAGCGGTTCACTGCCGGCACGGGACCGCGAGATCGTGATCCTCCGCGTCGGCTGGAACTGCCGCTCGGTCTACGAGTTCGGGCAGCACACCGTGATCGGTGCCCGTTCGGGATTGAGCCCGGAGGAGATCCGGGCGCTCGCGGGTGGGGATCTGGACGCCTGGTCCGGTCAGGATCGCGCCCTGGTGGCGCTGGCCGACGACCTGTGCGAGCGGGACTGCGTGTCCGACGCGACCTGGTCGGTCCTGGCGGAGCGCCTCGGCAACCAGGAGATGATCGAGCTGGTCGTGCTGGCGGGCTACTACCGCCTCATAAGCGGATTTCTGAACAGCACGGGCGTGCAGCTCGATCCCGGTGTCCCGGGGTGGCCGGAGGGCGCGGTCCCCTAGCAGCCGCTGGCGACCGGCCCGCTGGCAGAATTGCCGCGTGGTCTTCAAGGAGCGCTTCTGGGCCGGCTTGCGCGACGGGTCGCTGACGGTCGCCTACCGCCGCTGGACCCGACCGTCGGTCCGCCCGGGAGGGACCCTGCAGAGCCCCGGCGGCCTCTTGGCCATCGACAGTGTCGAGGTCATCGACGGAGATGAGATCGACGACCCGGCCGCCCGCGCTGCGGGGTACCGCGACCGCAAGGAGCTGTCCGGCTTCCTGCGGGGTGACGGGGACCTCTATCGCATCCGCTTCCACCGCCTCGGTGACGATCCTCGGATAGCCCTAAGTGAGCGCGCCGAGCTGACCGGCGCGGAGTGGCGCACGGTGGAGGGAATGCTCCGGCGCAACCCATGGGCCATCGACTACCTGCGGCTGATCGCCGAGATGCCAGGGATCGTGAGCACCGAGCTGGCCGAGCGCGCCGGCATGGAGCGCCAGGCCTTCAAGCAGCGGGTGAGGCGCCTCAAGGCGCTGGGACTGACCGAGAGCCTCGAGGTGGGCTACCGGCTCTCACCCCGGGGCGCGGCAGTCCTGGCGCGCGGCCTGACGTGAGGGCCCGCCCGGCCCCGGCAACTAGGTGACGGCGCCGGCGATCTTCAGCTGGATGATCTCGTCCTCGCTGCGGCCCAGCTCGCGGAGGATGTCGTCGGTGTGCTCGGCGAACTGCGGAGCCCGCGTCAGCTCCGGGGGGCGCTCGTCGAACTGGACCGGGCTGGCCACCAACCGGCGCTGGTTCCCCTCGAGGTCGGTGACCGGGAGGATGTAGCCGTTGGCCTCCATCTGGGGGTCGGCCACGATCTCCAGGGGCCCCTGCACCGGCGCCCACTGTCCCTCCATCGTCCGGAGGTGCTGGACCCAGTACGAGAACGGCTTGGCCCCGATGGCCTCGGCCACGTGCCGCCCCGCCTCCCGGGCGTTGGCCATGAGCTTCTCAGCGGTGTCGAACCGCTCGTCGTCGATCAGGTGGTCGAGACCGAGGTGGCGGCATACGTCCGCGAAATAGCGGCCCGGCTGCAGCATGGTGAAGTTGATCCACCGGCCGTCCGAGGTCCGGAACGTGCCGATGGTCGGATTCACCGGGATGTTCATGGGTGAGTCCAGGGGCCCGGGCGCCTGCTCCTCACCGGACAGCAGGGCGTTGCCGAGGCTGAGGGCAAAGGCCCAGGCGCCAACGCTCATCAGCGACACGTCGACCACCGACGCCTCCCCCGTCCGCTCCCGGGCGAAGAGGGCGGCGGCGATGCCTCCCGCAATCGTCATCCCTCCCATCGAGTCGCCGTAGGCGCCGCCGGGCTGGTTGATGATCCGGGGGCTGTCGGAAGGAGTGGTGGCCCAGGCGCTGCCCATCCGGCACCAGAACGTCGAGCCGTCGTAGCCGCCCTTGGGGGCGTCGGGGCCCCGCTGGCCGTGGCCGCTGCCGCGTACGTAGATGATGTCGGAGTTGGCCCTCCTGACGTCCTCGACCTCGAGGCGGAGCCGCTGGCGGGCGTCGGGGAGGAAGTTGATCAGGAAGACGTCGGCGTCCCGGCAGAGGTCCATCAACACGGCGTGGCCGTCGGGATGGTCGAGGGCCAGCCCGATGCTGCGCTTGCCGCGGTTCGGATGCTCCATCAGCGGCTGGAAGGATCCTTCCGCCACACCTCCGGTCCCCAGCCGCAGTCCCCGCTGGGCGTCTCCGGTCACCGCGTGCTCGACCTTGATCACGTCGGCACCCCAGTCCGACAGGACGGCTCCCGCGGCCGGGGTGAAGGTGAACTGCGCCACTTCGACCATCTTCACCCCGCGCATCGGCAACTGCACGCACCGCCCCCTCTCGCCTCGCTCGCGTGTGTATCACATCTGAGATCGCTGGCGCGACCCGATCCGCTCCGGTACCTTCCGCCGCGTCAGCGACAGGCGCGGGGGTTCGACATGGAGCCGATCAGGATCGGATGGCTGGGTTCCGCCCTCGACGGACCCGGCGGGGGCTACGACAAGATCCACCGCATGGCCTTCGACGAAGCGGAGGAACAGGGCCTGCTCGACCGACCGGTCGAGTTCGTGATCCACCCGGAGAACGGTCTGCCCCAGGGATCGGCCAGGAACGCCACTGACGGCTTCAGGTCGCTCGTCGAACAGGGCTGTATAGGCGTGGCGGGGGCGTACAGCTCGGACAACGCCATCACCGTGGGACCGCTCGCCAACGAGATGCACGTGCCGCTGATCAGCTGGTGCGGAACGGAGCAGCTCCACGGTGACTACTGCTTCCGGCTCGGCAACGGGGACTGCGGCGGTGACGCCGCTCTGATCGTGTCGTGGCTCAAGCGCAACGGCCACGCTCGGGTGGCGGTGCTGAGCGAGATCTCGCCCAACGGGGAGGAGTACTTCCGCTACTTTCGCCAGGAGTGCCGCCGCCGGGGGGTGAGCGTGGCCGCGGTCGAGACGGTCAGCCAGAGCCCCGCCGACCTGGCGTCGCACCTCGACAACCTGCGCCGCATCGAGCCGGACGCCCTCGTCTACATGGGCTACGGAATGCTGGCCGCCAAGGGGTTGATGCGTGAGGCTCTCGACCGGCTCGGTTGGGACCCGCCCCGGATCATGACCACCGCGTTCATGTTCTACCTGATGGGCTTCGACAAGTTCGAGGGGTGGGTGGGCATCGACCAGTTCGACCCGACCAATCCTCTCGTGCAGGGCTTCCATCAGCGCTTCACCAAGCGGTACGGCCAGGACCCGCCGCTCTGGCCCAACGCCATCCCGGTGCTCGCCTACGACACGGCCCGGGTGCTCGTCGAGGGGCTGGTGCGGGCGCCCATCCTCAGTGGTGAAGGGCTGAAGGCGGGCCTGGAGCGGATCCGGTTCATGCCGAGCACGACGGGCGGTCCGCGTACGCACATCGCCTGCTCCCCGCACGAGCACGGAATGTTCCGGGGCGACTGGCTCCTCTACGGCCGGGTGCGTAACGGCACCCTGGAGTTCGAGGGCCTCTTCGAGCCCTGGGAGTAGGGCCTCGGGATCGAACGGCGCCCGCCGCGTCTACGAGCCCGACCGGCGCCTCCCGGCGCCGACCGGCCCGGAGCGGCCGATGGCGGCCCGGTTGGTCCCCAGATAGCTGGCCACGACCTCGGGCGCGTTGCGGACCTCCTCAGGGGTCCCCTCGGCAATGACCCGCCCGCTCTCCATCGCATAGATCCGGTCACAGAGGCCCATCAACATCGGCATGTCGTGTTCGACCACGACGATGGCGCAGCCGAGCTCGTCCCGGATCCGGCGCAGGAGAGGCCCGAAGGCCTCGGTCTCGCGCTGAGCGACGCCGGCTGTCGGCTCGTCCAGGAGGAGCAACCGCGGGCGCGCCGCCACCTGGGCGGCCAGGTCGCACACCCGCCGGGTGCCGGTCGACAGGTCGGCCACGAGCGAGTCGGCCCAGGAGCTCAGCCCGAACCGGTCGATGATCTCGTCGGCGGACCGTTCGACCGCGCGTTGGGCGCGCATGGCCCACGGAACGCGCAGCACCGCGGCGGCAAACCCGTACCGGTCCTCGCTGCGCACTGCGACCTGGATGGCGTCCCGGACCGTGAGCCCGGGGAACAGCAGGGCGTCCTGGAAGCTGCGGCCCAGGCCGTGCATCCACCTCATGTCGGCCGCCATGTTCGAGACATCGACCCCGAACAGGTCGACCCGCCCCTCGGCCGCCAGTGCCCCGGACACGACGTTGAGGAGCGTCGACTTCCCCGCGCCGTTGGGACCGATCAGCCCGACTATCTCCCCCGGGCTGACGCGGATGCCGGCCCCGTCCAGGGCCGTGATGCCGCCGTAGGAGAGGCGCAGATCCTCGGCCACCAGCGCCTCAGGGTGCGCGACGTCGGGCCGTCGCGTCACATGGTCCGCGACGCTGCGGAGGAACCTCTCCCAGACCTTCTGGGCCGCCCCGGCCAGGCCCGTGGGGTAGGAGAGCAGCAGAGCCACCTGGGCGCCGCCGCCCAGAAGGAGCTGGAAGCCGACCTGCCGGCCGACACTCCCGAAGATGCTCGTGAGGAGCGGGGCGATGAAGAACGTCGGCATGTACAGCAGGACCGAGCCGGCAACCGCGCCCGACAGTGAGCCCAGCCCGCCGATCACCGGCACGGCCAGGATCGACAGTGAGAGATCGGGGTTGAACTGGCTGAGGGAGAGGTTCTGCCAGGCGTCCGCCCAGAGCACCCCGGCGGTGGCGGCGATGAAGCCGGAGAAGGCCAGGACGGTCAACTTCATGGTGGCGGGGGTGACCCCGAACGCCATGGCCGCCGGTTCGTTGTCCCGCACCGCGACGATCATCCGTCCCGGGAGGGACCGGCGCAGCGCCGAGGCGGCCACCAGGGCCGCCGCCAGCACCGCGAGGGATATGTAGTACACGGCCAGCCGGGTGGTCGGCCGCCCGAAGCCCACCAGTCCGGGCGGCTGGACCGGCAGTCCGTACGAGCGCGACGACCCGAACCAGTCCTGTTTGAACAGCCACTCGTAGGAGACGGTGGCGAGCCCGAGGGTCGTCACCGCCAGCGTGAGCCCCCGGATGCGCAGGGCCGGGAGCCCGGTGACGATCATGATGCCGGCGCCGAGCAGACCGCACAGGAACAGCAGCAGGGGAATCGACAGCCCGTGGGGGGACAGCTTGGCGGTCAGGTAGGCCCCCGCTCCGACGAGGGCAAAGTGGCCGAGGCTGATCTGGCCCGCCCAACCGACCAGCATGGTTATGGCCACGCCGACCAGGGCGTAGATCAGCACGAGCGTCAGGTCGAAGCGGCGGTAGTCGGGCCGGAAGTACGGGAGGATCGGGAACAGCAGCCCCACGACCAGACCGGAGGCGGCCAGGAGGACACCCCGCCTGCGCACGAAGGCGCGCCCCGCCACCGCCGGCGGGACCCGTAGCGGCTGCCGCTCGGTGATGACCGCTCCGGTGCTGCGGACGGCGGCGCCGATCACCCGGCCGCGCAGCACGACGATCCCCAGGATCACGGCAAAGACGACCAGGTCCGCCTGGCCCCCGCTGTGGGACCAGTACAGGTCGAGCTGCTCGACGATCCCCAGGCCCAGACCGGCCACAAGGGTCGCGGGGAGCGATACGAACCCGCCGGCGGCGGCGGCTCCCAGCGCCCGCAACAGCAGATCGGGGCCGAGGGCGGTGGCGTCGAAGCTGGGCTGGGACGGCGCCTCCACCACCGCCGTCACCGCGGCCAGAGCCCCGGCCACGCCCCAGGTCACCATGCTCACCCTCGGGATCGACACTCCGGCCAGCCGGGCGGCGTCGGGGTTCGACGCCGCGGCCCGGATCATCCGCCCCAGCACCGAGTAGCGCAGGAACGCCGCCAGCGCGGCCACCACGACCGGAACGAGGATCAGCACCAGCACGTCCTGGCCGCCCAGCACCACGCCCTCGACCCTCAGGTGGCTCTGGAACGGCAGCGGGTAGCCCTGGAGGGTCAGCTTCTGGGTGTTGGGGCCGAGGACCGGGATGAACTCGAGGGCGGACAGCAGCTGCGCCACTCCCACGGTGATCAACAGCAGGGTGACGGTGCTGTTGGAACGGGCCCGGAGCGGACGGACCACGTACCGCTCGACGAGGAGACCGGTGGCGATACCTATGGCGATGGCGAACGGGAAGGCGGCCCACCAGGACCAGCCCCAGTCCAGGACCATCTTGCCGAGGAGCACCGCCGAGTACGTGCCCATCTGGGCATGGGCGAGGTTGATGAAGCGGTTGGCCTTGTACACGAGGACCAGACCCACCGCCAGGAGGCCGATGGTCAGCCCGCTGATCACCCCGAGGACGAGGGAGGCTCCCATGGAATCGTCAGGCTGCCGTCAGTACGTGGGGCGGAGGGTCGGGTCGATGACCTTCCAACAGGTGCAGGAGGCGGAGAACCGGACGGCCCACCAGAAGTCCCCGCCCGTCACCTTGACCGGCGTGTACGGACCCGGCGCCCGGTAGATGGCGTCGGCGGTCGGGAAGGCCTCGTTGAACCGGCCCACCTGGCCCATGCCCTGGGCCAGCCCGGCTCGGGTCGGTCCGGGATCGTGGGCGGCTGCGGCGGCGAACAGACCGAAGGTGTCGCAGTTGCCCCCTCCATAGAAGCTGCCGGTGATGTACGACGCCGGCAGGCCGTGCCGGGCGAACAGGGCGATGCACGCCTGGGTGGCCGGGTCCGACAGGCCGGGGGTGCTGGACTCGCCGAACTTGGAGGTGGTGGTGGCGATCGTCCCGTCGAAGTTGTTGGGGTCGGGCCCCGTCGATCCGGTGGCCGTGATCATGAACCCGTCGTAGTTGGAGACCAGGTACTTGGGCTTGTAGCCCTGGCTCTGGGCGGCGCTGGTGAACTCCTTGAAGCTGCCGCCCCCCGTCACCTCGACCACGTTGGTGACATGCTGAAGGTTGTCCTGGGTGGCGAAGTTGCTCATGTCCCCGGGGGATGCGAATCCGCTCGACGGACAGGAGAAGTCGTTCTTGACGATCTTGCCGGCGGGCACGCCCGCCTGCAGCAGGAAGCCGTACACCGCCTGGTTGACCTCGACCGAGCAGTCGTCCTCCAGGATGGCGACCTTCTGGAAGCCCTGGCCGGCGGTGAAGAAGCCCCGGTCCTTCATGCCGAGGATGGCGTTCTTGTAGTCCTGCACGGCATCGGGACTGATCGACGTGTAGTACGGGTAGTCTTGCTTGGCCTCCGACGGTGTCGGGCCCAGGTTGGCCACGACCGGGATCTTCTTCTGGGCCAGGCAGTCGTTGGCCCCCTGCGGGTAGGCGAACCCGCCGATAACCGCGAACACCCCCGCCTGCTGGATCTGGAGGCAGACGTTCTGGGTGCTGGTCGGGTCGATGGGGTTGGCCTCGTAGAACGTCACGGCCAGCTTGCGACAGGCCACTCCGCCGTGGGAGTTGATGTCGTCCACGACGGCCTGGGCCATCTGCTGCTGGATCTGCGGTGAGGGCTGCTCCACCGCCGAGTTGCCGATGGCCCCGGCCAGATTGAGAAGGACGTCGGCCACCTTTATCTGGGTGGGGGTGACTCCCGTGTCGGTGCTCGTGAGCTGCCCACAGGGAGAGGCCG
>DASUHN010000378.1 GCA_036273495.1 Acidimicrobiales bacterium
CGCTCTCAAAACTCCGTCGGTGGTCCCCTTGCCAGCGCCTGTGCTCACTGCGTCGGTGCATCCCTCCGCCGCGCCGGAGTCGGAAGGGAGCCAGAGGGAGGTCCGGCGGGGGCGGTCGGCCGCCCGGCGGCCGGTGACCTCGACCTCGATCCGCCGCTGCCGGAGATGGCCGTGGCCCCGGCCCAGGCCGTCCCACTCGGCACCGGCCACCCGGAGGACCAGGTCCGCCTCGGGCCAGGCGGAGCCCACGCCCAGCAGCACCGCCCCGTGGTGGCGGGCCCGGACGGACAGGCGCCGGGCGTCGGCGGGACGGGGGCGGCGATGGTCGACCGCCACCACGTCGATGCCGTCGAGGAGGGCGGAGACGACGGTGGGCCAGCGCTCCCCCGGCGCGGGCACCAGAGCCAGCCGGCCCAGGTCCACCCCGGCGGCGGCCGCCGCCTCGGCGCCCAGGGCGGGCATCCCGACCACCGCGCACCAGGCCCCCGAGGCCGACACCCCCGCCAGCAGGGCCAGCAATAAAGAGGTGTGGCCCGGTCCCCCGGGCAGGGCCAGGGTGGATCCTCTCCGCACCCCCCCGGGAAGGAGGGGCGCGAGGGCAGGCACCACCGGCAGGGCCCGCGATCCGGCGGGCGCGAGAGGGCGCGCCCTCTCCAGAAGCTCCGCCACTTCCACCAGCCGTGAGGATATCGAACATACGTTCCCCACGCCTCCGGGTGGTGGATGGCCGGAGATGGAAGGGGGGCACCGACCCGCCCGCGAGGACCGTCGTGGGGATGGGACCCCACGACACAGGACGGGCGTGGTCCGAAGGACCGGTGCCCGTCCCGGATTAGGGGAACAGACCTCGCGCTTCGATGGCCTCCGCCACCCGCTCCACCGCCAGGGCGAAGGCGGCCCGGCGCAGCGCCACCCCCAGCGACTCCGAACGGGCCCACACCGCGGCGAAGGCCCGTTCCATCGTCTGGCGGAGGCGGAGGGCCACCGTCTCCTCCTCCCAGGCGTAGCCCTGGCGGTTCTGGGCCCACTCGAAGTACGAGGCGGTGACCCCGCCCGCGTTGGCCATGATGTCGGGGACCACGACGATGTCCCGGCGGTCCAGGATGGCGTCGGCGGCAGGTGTGGTCGGCCCGTTTGCGGCCTCGACCACGACCTTGGCCCCCAGCCGCCGGGCCACGTGGTCGTCGATGGCGCCCTCGAGGGCGGCGGGCACCGCCAGCTCGCAGTCGATCTCCCACAGATCGTCGGCCTCGATGGGATCGGCGGGCTCGAACCCGGCCACCGACCCGGCCCGCTTGACGTGATCCGCCAGCGCCGACACGTCGAGGCCGGCCGGGTTGCGGACCGCCCCACCTATGTCGCTGATGGCGACGACGCGCATCCCCGCCGACGACAGCAGGAAGGCCAGCGGGCCGCCGACCTTGCCGAAACCCTGGATGACGACCCGTGCCCCCGCCACGGGCATCTCCAACTCGTTGAACACGGCGCGCATGCACACCACCACTCCCGAAGCGGTGGCGCCGGTGTGCCCGAACGTCCCGCCGAGCGAGAGGGGCTTCCCGGTCACGACCCCGGGCTCGGCCTCTCCCGCCACGGTGGACAGCGTGTCCATCAACCAGGACATGACCCGACCGTCTGTGTTGACGTCGGGCGCGGGCACGTCCCGGTCCTGGCCGAGCAGCGGCATGATCTCGAGGGTGTAGCGGCGGGTCAGCCGCTCGAGCTCCCCGACCGACAGCTTCGACGGATCGCACCGAACGCCGCCCTTGGCCCCCCCGAACGGAATGTTGACCACCGCGGTCTTGAAGGTCATCTCGGCCGCCAGGGCCGCCACCTCGCGGGCATCGATGTGGGGATGGAACCGCAGCCCGCCCTTGGCCGGCCCGCGCGTGGTGTTGTGGTGCACCCGCCAGCCCGTGAACACCTCGACCCCGCCCGCGTCCATTCGCACCGGCACCGAAACCTCGAGCACTCTGCGAGGGACGCGCAGAAGGCGAAGGATGTCGGGATCGACCCCGGTGAGCTTGCCGGCATCGTCGACCCGCTCGAGTACCGCCGCCCAGGGATCGAAAGCCGTCACCGCATCCATCATGTCCCCCCCGTCCCCTCGGTGCGGGGAGCCCGGTCGGGTCTCAGCCCCCTCCGGGCAGGGTGGAGGTGGTCGAGCTGGACCCGTTCGGAAGGGGGATGGTGCCGCCGTTGTCGGAGGCACCGCACGCCGCCACCCCGAGAGCCAGGGCCAACACCAGGATCACCCGCCTCAAAGCAGAGCGCCCTGCACAGGCGGAGGCGGCTCCGTGCGCCACCACACGAGGCGGTCCATGAAGGCCCACCGGCGGCGGTGGATGGAGGTCGGGCCCCAGGCCTGGAGGGCGGCCTCGTGCCGGTAGCACGGGTATCCCTTGTTGCTCTCGAACCAGTAGGCGGGGAAGTGGGGGGCCTCTTCGCGCATGATCCGGTCCCGGGACACCTTGGCCAGGATGGACGCCGTGGCGATCGACAGGCACTTGGCGTCCCCCTTCACGATCCGGGTGGTGGTGCCCTGACCCACGAAGTCCCACCGGCCGTCGACCAGCACCTGGTCGGCGGACAATCCCAGCCCGGCCAATGCGCGCCGAGCGGCGAGCCGCTGGGCCTCCGACATGCCCAGGGCGTCGCACTCCGCGGCGCTGGCGTGGCCCACCGCCCACGCCCGGCACCACCCGGCCACCCGGTCGAACAGCTGCTCCCGGCGGTCCTCCGTCAGCATCTTCGAATCCCGGACCCCGTAGACCCGGCGGGAGGTCGGCAGCACCGCCGCCCCCACGGTGAGGGGCCCGGCCCATGCCCCCCGGCCAACCTCGTCCATGCCGACGACGACGTCGTGGCCCTCGGCCCACATGGCCCGCTCGAGGGTAAGGCTCGGCGGCCCCCGCCACACCGGGGCCGGCTTGCGCGGCGCCATGGCGCGGGGGCTCATCGGTTCAACTTACCGACCGGCGCTCTCGACCCTGGAGATGTTGGCCTGCTCTTCCGCCTCGGGCTCGGTGCCGAGGAACGCTTCCAGCATCTCCCTGGCCACCTCGATCGAGGTGAGGCGCAACCCGACCGCCAGGACGTTGGCGTCGTTCCAGCGCCGGGAGCCCCGGGCCGTCTCGGCGTCGGTGCACAGAGCGGCCCGGACTCCGGGCACCTTGTTGGCGGCCATGCTGACGCCCGTCCCCGTCCAGCAGCACACCACGCCCCGCTCGGCGCCGCCGTCGGCCACCGCCCGACCCACCCGGCCCCCGACCTCGGGCCAGGGCTCGTCGACGGCCACCTCCACCACCTCGGCGCCGAGGTCGCGGAGGCGGGCCACGATGGCGTCGGTGAGCGGAGTGCGCTCGTCGGTTCCGAATGCCACCCTCATGAGCCGGCCTCGAACAGGAGAGTGACGATCTGGAACGGCCGGAGCCGCAGTACGGCGTGGCCGTCCTCGGTCTGGACCTCGGCGCCGGTGGGGCGCTCCAGCACGTCGATCTCCGTCACCCGGGGCGAACCGGCCGCGGCGACGAGCGGGCAGCCGACCCGCACGGTGCGCGCTCCGCCGAACGCCTCGTACAGGCGGACCACCACGCCGTCGCCCCGGTCGGGGCGCTTCACCGCCGTGACGACCGCACCGGGATCGTCGACCGTGACGGCCGAGAACGACGCCGGAGCCTCCGGGCCCGATGGGGTCGCCGCTCCGATCGGGACGACACACAACGGACTGTTGAGGGCGTGGGCGGCCGCCACCACCCCGCCCGCCGCCAGGTCCCCGGCGTGGGGCATCAGGGCGTACATGAGTTCGTGATGGCCGACGTCGGCCACCGGATCGGGCCACGTGGGGGTGCGGAGCAGGCTCAGGCGCAGAACGTTGTCCCGCACGTCGTAGCCGTATTTGCAGTCGTTGAGCAGGGCCACGCCGAATCCGGTCTCCGACAGGTCGGCCCAGGTGTGGGCGCACACCTCGAAGCGGGCCTGCTCCCATGTCGTGTTCCGGTGGGTCGGGCGCTCCAGGTGGCCGAACTGGACCTCGAACGAGGCTCGGGCGGAGTGCACCGCCACCGGGAAGGCCGCCTTGAGCAGCGTCTTGGGCTCCTGCCAGTCGGTGACCGTGCGCACCTCGAGGGTCGGGCTCCCGGCGCGCAGCACGAGGTGCTGCTCGATGGTCGACGACCGGAACCGGCGGAGGATCCGGACCACGCCGCGCAGCGGCCCGGTCTCGGTCACCGCCACCTCCTCGGCCGCGTTCAGGTCGACGGCGGCGTCGAAGGCGGCGGCGTCGATGTCCCATGCGTCGTACTCGATGGGGCGGTCGTCGTGGACCTGAAGGACGTTGCCCCTCTCCCCCGGCGCGAGCGCCTCCCGTCCCGAGGGCAGGTGCCGCACCGAGGTGAGCAGGCCGTCGGCGTCCCAGGCCACCCGGAGGATGCCGTTCGACATCGATCCGTCGCCGACCTCGACGGGGTGGACTCCGGCCGGAAGCTCGGGGGCGTCGAGGTCGTGGACCGACCACCCGCACGCCGGCGCGTCGACCAGCACGGGCCGGCCGGCCACCTCTACGACCTCCCGGCGGGCCCAGGACAATGGGTTGGCCACCAGGGCGGGGCGGACCCGGCCCGGCGTCGTGACCCGGGCCGCCAGCCCATCGAGGGCGGCGTCCACGAGGCGGCCGGTGGTGGCGGTCACCGCGGCGTGGTCGCGCGCCGTGTCCCGGTACACCCAGTGGATGGACGAGCCGGGGATGATGTCGTGGAACTGGTTGAGGAGAAGCGTCTTCCAGGCGCCGTCCAGCTCGTCGGCCGGGTACCCCCCGGGCAGGGCGCCGAACGACTCGGCCGCTGCGGACCACAGCTCGGCGTCGCGGAGCGCCAGCTCCTGCCGGCGGTTGGCCAACTTGGCCTCGGCATGGGTCGTGTAGGTGCCCCGGTGTATCTCGAGGTAGAGCTCGCCCGCCCAGACCGGGAGCTCGTCGAGCGGGGCATCGGCCTCGATGGCCTCGAAGGCGTGGTCCGACGTGACCGGGCGCACCCGGGGCGCGCCTTCCAGGTCGGACAGGCGCCGGGCCCGCTCGAGCATGTGACGGGTGGGGCCGCCACCTCCGTCCCCCCAGCCGTACAGGTACATCGATGTGTCGCACAGCTCCTTCTGGGAGAAGTTGGCCACCCCGTAGGCGAGCTGCCCGATCGAGAGGTCGCCCACGTAGGTGTCCGCCGGCGGGAAGTGGGAGAGCACCCGGGTGCCGTCGATGCCCTGCCACCAGAACGTGTGGTGCGGGAACCGGTTGACCTGGTTCCACGACATCTTCTGGGTCAGGAACCAGCGAACCCCCGCCAGGGCCAGGATCTGCGGGAGGTTGGCCGGGTAGCCGAACACGTCCGGCAGCCACAGGCTGCGGGTCTCCACGCCCATCTCGTCGGAGAAGAAGCGCTTGCCGTGGACGATCTGGCGGACGAGCGATTCGCCGCTCGGGATGTTGCAGTCCGCCTCGACCCACATGCTCCCCACCACCTCGAACTGGCCCTGGGCGACCTTCTTGCGGATCCGGTCGTACAGACCGGGGTAGTCGGCGCGGATCCAGGCCAGCTGTTGGGCCTGCGAGGCGGTGAAGCGGTACTCGGGGTAGCGCTCCATCAGATCCAGGGCGGTCGAGAAGGTGCGGGCCACCTTGCGCCTGGTCTCGCGCACGGGCCAGAGCCACGCCGAGTCGATGTGGGCGTTGCCGACGGCCAGGTAGCGGTGGGCGCTGGCGTGGGCGGGACGCTGCAGCAGCGGCCGCAGGATCGCCCGCGCCCCATCGGCGGTCCCATCCAGGTCGTCGGGATCCAGGGCGCTCCCGGCCCGCTCCAGGGCCCGCAGGATCTGCGCCCGGCGGGGCTCGGACTCGGCCAGCTGGTCGTGCAGCTCGAGGAGCACGGACCAGTCCTCCCACAGCGCCTCCACCTCGCGCCGGACCACGGCCAGGTGACACGCCGCCAGATGGAAGAGCGGGTTCCCACCCGGGTCGGGCAGGTACATCGGGGCCGGATCGAGGCGCTGCACGGGAGGATTGGCGGCAGCCTCGATGAACAGCGTGAACTCGGGCCCCTCGACGGGTATCTCGTCGTGGTTGGGGGTGATCGCCTGGAGCGGCTCACCGTCCCTCCACACCAGGGCCTCGGCACCGAACCCGGTCCCGCCGCCGTAGCCGAGGCGGACGACCAGCGCCACGTCCTGCCCGGCCCAGTCGTCGGGAACCCGTCCGCTGACCCGGAACCACGTGGTGTCCCAGGCCGCTCCCCATGGATCGCCGACCCGGATCGGCGCGAACGGCCGGGTAACCGCCTCGTCATACGGGATCGGCTCTCCACCCACGTGGTGGGCCGCCAGATCGACGGGAGCAGTGGGGTGCCTTCTGCCCCGCGGGAGGACCTGGCGGAGGGTCCGTTCGACCCGTGCCCGCCGCAGCGCCCCCGGCTCGGTCATTCCGGATCCCTTCCGACCGGCGGGATCAGGCGCTCCACCCGCTCGAGGATCTTCTCGGGGGCCAGCCGCATGTCCGGACGAGGGAGACGGAACAGCTTGGGCCGGTCGCGGCGCTCCGCAGCCGGGACCCCGGCCCGCTGCAGCCGCCACAGGGGGACCCGCCCGATGTCCTTGAGGAACCGGGGCCGCAGGGACCGCCACTCGAACGCGGGAGCGTCCGCCAGCTGGGTGTGGACCTCGTCGGACGTGAGGACCGAGCCGGGGGTTGCGATGTTGACGATGCGACTGGCGAGGTTCACGACCGGTCCGTAGTAGTCGCCGTCGCGGACGAGCACACCCCCGAACGCCAGCCCGACCCTGACCTCGGACAGGACCTCGTCGTCGGAGTACGCCTCGGAGAGACTGACGGCTATCTCCGCCGCCTTCTCCACGTCGGGCGCCACGTACATCGCCTCGTCCCCGATCATCTTGACCACCCGGCCGCCGAGGACAGTGACGGTGTCGTAGGCCAGCGCCTCGAAACGCCCGACCATCTCCCCGAGCTCCTTCTCGGTCAGCTGCTGAGAAAGGACGGTGAAGCCGACGAGATCGACGAAGCCGACCGCGAGCATGGCGTGCGCCGTGCCCGAGTCGAACACTCCCGTGATCGTCATGGCCCGCCGGGCGGCCGCCTGGAGGTGCCGCCTCCAGGAGTACTCGAGGAGCCGGGCCATCCCGGGAAGAGTGGCGTCGGCCGTCATGGAGAACAGCTCGGCCGTCTCGGCGCTGTCGTCACCGCCGCGGAGCACAGGGGAGGCGGTGATCTCGGCATCGGCTATCCGGGCCATCGACGATCCGATCACCCGGGCCAGCTGAAGGGCCGAGTCGGTGTCGGTCATGCGGAACGCCAGGAGCCCCTGCACCGTCGAGAGCGCCTCCACGTCCAGGGGACCGAAGGCCCGGACGTCGCGGGCCGGGTTGGGGAATCCCAGCGCCCGCCAGAACCGCTCGATCAGCTCGATGGGCATCCCCGACAGCTCGGCCACCTCGAGGGGGGTGTACTCCGCCTCCTGCGGGACAAGGACGGTGTCGACGACGAGAAGGTGCAGCCGGTCCTCCCGGGCGGCGACGTCGATCTCCTCCTGCGCGACGCCGCGCTCCCGGAGGAACGCCCTGACCCGGAGCTCGGCATCGGCGCTCACGGGCGGTCCGCCACCTCCTGCAGATCCAGGCCGTGCAGCTCCGGCTTGACCTCGCGCCGCATCAGGGCGGGGATGATCTCGCGGGCCGTCTTGCGACCGCTCAGCACCTCGACGACCTGCTCGACGATCGGCACCTCGACGTAGTGGCGCCCGGCCAGCTCGAGCACCGACGGCGCCGTCTTGACCCCCTCGGCCACCATGTTCATCTCGGAGATCACGTCGGCGAGGACCCGCCCCTGACCGAGCTGGTAGCCGACGTGGCGGTTGCGGCTCTGGGGGCTGATGCAGGTGGCCACCAGGTCACCCATCCCGGCCAGCCCGGCGAAGGTGAGAGGGTTCCCACCCATCGCCACACCCAGCCGGGCCAGCTCGGCCAGCCCCCGCGTGATCAGTGCCGCCCGGGAGTTGTCTCCGAAGCCCATTCCGTCGGACATCCCGGCCGCGATGGCCATCACGTTCTTGAGGGCGCCGGCGATCTCACAGCCGATCACGTCGTCGTTGGTGTAGACGCGGAAGGTGTCGGTCGACATCAGCCGCTGCACGTCCCGGCCCAGCTCCGAGTCGTCGATGGCGACGACGCTGGTGGTCGGCTGACCGGCAACCACCTCCCGGGCCAGGTTGGGACCGGTGAGTACGCCGGCGGGATGGCCCGGGAGCACGTCACCGGCTATCTCGGTCATCCGCATCAGGGACCCCTGCTCCAGGCCCTTGGCGAGGCTGATCACCGGGACACCGGGGTCGACGGAGGCAACCGTCTGCTCGAGGATGCTGCGGAAGCCGTGGGACGGCACCGCCATCACGATCAGCCCGGCATCCGCCACCGCGTCGGAGATCGACGCGGTGGCGTCCAGGGCCGGGGGCAGCTCGAGGTCGGGCAGGTACGCCGCATTGCGGTGCCGGGTACCGATCTCCGCCGCCAGCTCGGGGCGGCGGGCCCAAAGCACCGTGGGGGCGGAGCGGGCGCAGATCGTGGCGACCGCCGTCCCCCATGACCCGGCGCCGAGCACCGCCACCTTTCCGGCCCGTGGCACGGGTTCACACTATCGAGCGCCCCGCCGGACGCCGGGGCCCCCGAACGGCGGTAGCGTCGGCAAGGTGAAGGTTCGGGGCGGCGAACGGCGCCGCGTCGAGGGCAAGGCTCTTCTGGTCCCTATCAAAGCCTTCACGTCGGCCAAGATCCGACTGGCGCCGGTGCTCGATCGGGATGAGCGGGCGCAGCTGGCGCGTCATCTGGCCGAGGGAGTGCTGCGGGCGGCGCAGGGTCTCACCGTGGCGGTTGTCTGCGACGACACCGAGGTCGCGAGCTGGGCGGAGGCTCACGGTGCCCGGGTCATCTGGACCCCCGCCCGGGGATTGAACGCCGCTGTCACCGAGGGGGTGGCCGTGCTCGGGTCCTCCGGCGTCGAGCTGGTCACCGTGGCTCACGCCGATCTGCCGCTCGTCACCGACCTGTCGGACCTCGCCCGCCCCGACGGCGTGGTGCTGGCCGCGGACCGCCACGAGGACGGCACCAATGTCGCGTGCGTCCCGGCAGGCGCCGAGTTCCGCTTCTCCTATGGCCCGGGGTCACTGGCCCGGCACGTGGCCGAGGCCGGACGTCTCGGGCTCCCCGTCGAGGTGCTCAGGCGCGACGACCTGGCCTGGGACGTCGATGTCCCGGACGATCTCGGTTACGTGGCCGGTCCTGTCGGGCCCGCGCCGGCGTGACCGACGCAGGCGGGCCCCTCCTTCCGGGAACCGACCCGAGATCGGACGGTCCGGTCAGCATCGATCTCGACCCTCCGGCCGTGGCGCTCGCCATCGGCGCCCACCCGGATGACATCGAGTTCGGGTGCGGCGGCACGCTGGCGAAGTGGGCGGCCGGCGGTTGCGACATCCACCATCTCGTCTGCACCGACGGGTCGAAGGGATCATGGGATCCGGGCGAGGACCGGGCCCGCCTGGTCGCCATGCGGCGCGACGAGCAGCGCGACGCGGCGCGTGCGCTCGGAGCCGGAGGGGAGGTGGTGTTCCTCGACTGGCCCGACGGCGAGCTGGAGGCCGGCCTCCGTCAGCGGTGGGAGGTGGCGTTCTGGATCCGCCGGCTCCGCCCTGATGTGGTGCTCGGCCACGACCCCTGGCGGCACTACCGCCTCCACCCCGACCACCGCGCCGCCGGCTTCCTGGCCACCGACGGGGTCGTGGCGGCGCGCGACCCGCACTTCTTCCCCGAGCAGCAGATCGCGCCGCACCGGCCGGGGCGGATGCTGCTGTGGGAGGCGGACCAGATCGACCACGTCGAGGACGTGTCCGGCTTCGCCGACGTCAAGATCGCCGCCCTGCTGGCCCACCGCAGCCAGTTCCGGTCGACGATGCAGATCGGCGACCCGGGCTCCACCGACGAGCGGGAGGCGTTCCGCGAGCGGGTCCTGGGGCGTCTGGCCGAGCACGGGGCCCGGGCCGGCCTGGCCACGGCGGAGGGGTTCAAGCTGATCGAACGGCTGTAGGAGTCCGGGCGCGACACGACGCCGGGTGGCGACACAGCCATCCCGGCGTCGAGCCGTGCTCTGTTGGGGCGACCGGGCCGGAGCCCGATCTCGTCCGGTCCTAGGCCTTGGTGGCCCGGCGGGTCCGGCGCGCCGTGGTCTTGCGAGCCGGAGCCTTGCGGGCCGTCGTCTTCCGGGCGGGCGAGCGCCGGGCCGTTGACTTACGGGCCGTTGACTTACGGGCCGTCGTCTTCCGGGCGGTCGACTTGCGGGCCGGTGACTTCCGGGCCGTCGTCTTCCGGGCGGTCGACTTGCGGGCCGTCGTCTTCCTGGCCGTGGTCTTCCGGGCGGTCGACCTGCGGGCCGGTGACTTACGGGCCGTGGACTTCCGAGCGGTGCTCTTACGGGCCGTGCTCTTGCGGGCCGTGGTCTTCCGGGCCGGCGAGCGGCGTGCAGTGCTCTTCCGGGCGGTCGACTTGCGGGCCGTGGACTTACGGGCCGTGGACTTCCGAGCGGTGCTCTTGCGGGCCGTGGACTTGCGGGCCGTCGACTTACGGGCGGTCGACTTACGGGCGGTCGACTTCCGGGCCGTGGACTTACGGGCGGTCGTCTTGCGGGCCGTGGTCTTGCGGGCCGTGGTCTTCCGGGCCGTGGTCTTCCGGGCCGTCGTCTTGCGGGCGGGAGACTTGCGAGCCGTGGTCTTACGGGCCGTCGTCTTCCGAGCCGCGGTCTTGCGAGCCGTGGTCTTGCGGGCCCCGGCCTTCCTGGCCGTTGTCTTGCGGGCCCCGGCCTTCTTGGCTGCCGACTTGCGAGAAGCCGCCTTCTTGGCCGAGGACCGTTTGGCCGTCGATTTGGACGCCGACGTCCGTTGGTTCAGCGCTGCATTCAACGCCGTGCCAGGAGCGAAGCGGACTCCTACGGACCGCTCCGACTCGTCGGCGCCCGATGAGATTGCCTCCGCGGGCATCTCATCCGGCTGGTTGTTGTTCACCGCCACCTCCTGGCGTGTTGGGGAAGTCAAATGAAATGAAAGTTGTTTTTCACACAAAGGTCAAGCCTTTCCTCCATGAGCAGTGCGCAGACGCGGCGTGATCATCAGGTTGGAGACCGTTCATTGGGTCCTATGCGCGCGTCACGAACCCGTCTGTGAGAACGCTATGGAGCGCGCCTGCAACGCCGCATTGCCCGTCGCGCGAGACTGCAAATGCGGGAGCTCACGACGTGGGCTGAGAGGGCCGAAGGGTCGACCGCTGACCTGATCCGGGTAATGCCGGCGGAGGGAGAGAGATGGAACAGCGCCAACAGGAGCGCCGTGCAGCGCAGCCAGAACCGCCTTCGGCGCGGCAAAGGACCTACCGGCAGGGAAGCCGGCCGGATATCAGGGTGCCATTCACAGAGGTCCGGGTGGGGGATGGTCCCGGAGCGACGCCCCTCGATCCAGTGATGCTGTACGACACCGCGGGGCCCGGTGCCGACGCCGGAACGGGCCTTCCGTCTCTCCGCCGGCCATGGGTGCTCGAGCGGAGCGATACAGAGGAGTACGAGGGGCGCCGGCCCCATCTGCGCGACGACGGAAGGGCCGCGGTCCGCCGCTCGGCGGTGGACGGGCGCCCATTCTCCGGCCCGGCGACGCGTCGGCCGCTGCGGGCCCGGACGGGCCGGACGGTCACCCAGATGCACTACGCCCGGGCCGGGACCATCACCCCCGAGATGGAGTTCGTGGCCCTCCGCGAGGAGGCGGACCCCGAGACGGTCCGAGCCGAGGTGGCCCGGGGCCGGGCCATCATCCCCTCGAACGTGAACCACCCCGAGTCCGAGCCGATGATCATCGGCCGCGGGTTCCTCGTGAAGGTCAATGCCAACATCGGCACCTCCGCCGTCACTTCGGGCGTAGCGGAGGAGGTCGAGAAGCTGAGCTGGGCCACCCGCTGGGGAGCGGACACGGTCATGGATCTCTCCACCGGGCCGGACATCCACACCACGAGGGAGTGGATCCTGCGGAACTCCCCGGTGCCGATCGGGACGGTTCCGATCTATCAGGCCCTCGAGAAGGTCGACGGCGTGGCCGCCGATCTGACATGGGAGGTGTACAGGGACACGCTCATCGAGCAGGCCGAGCAGGGGGTGGACTACTTCACCGTCCACGCCGGGGTGCGCCTCCAGTACGTGCCGCTGACCGTCCGGAGGGTCACCGGCATCGTGAGCCGGGGAGGGTCGATCCTGGCCGCCTGGTGCCTGGCCCACCATCGGGAGAACTTCCTCTACACCCACTTCGAGGAGATCTGCGAGATCATGGCCGCCTTCGACGTGGCCTTCTCGCTGGGGGACGGCCTGCGGCCGGGCTCGATAGCCGACGCCAACGACGAGGCCCAGCTGGCGGAGCTGGCCACCCTCGGTGAGCTCGCGGAAAAGGCCTGGCGCCACGACGTCCAGGTGATGATCGAGGGTCCGGGCCACGTCCCCATGCACAAGATCAAGGAGAACGTCGACCTCCAGCTGCGGACCTGCCACGAGGCTCCCTTCTACACACTCGGGCCTCTGACGACCGACGTGGCGCCCGGCTACGACCACATCACCTCCGCCATCGGCGCCGCCATGATCGGGATGTACGGGACCGCCATGCTCTGCTACGTGACCCCCAAGGAGCACCTCGGCCTACCCGACCGGGATGACGTCAAGGAGGGCCTGATCGCCTACCGGATCGCCGCCCACGCCGCGGATCTGGCCAAGGGCCACCCCGGCGCCCAGCGATGGGACGACGCCCTCTCCAGCGCCCGCTTCGAGTTCCGGTGGGAGGACCAGTTCAACCTGGCTCTGGACCCCGAGCGGGCCCGGTCCTTCCACGACGAGACGCTGCCGGCCGAACCGGCCAAGACCGCCCATTTCTGCTCGATGTGCGGACCGAAGTTCTGCTCGATGCGGATCAGCCACGATGTCCGGCGCTACGCCGCCGAGCACGGGGTGAATCCCGAGACCGCCATCGAGCTGGGAATGAAGGAGAAAGCGGCCGAGTTCACTACGGGAGGTGGGGAGGTCTATTCACGCCCGCAGCCCCGGGGGTCCTCTCCGTCCCGAGAGCCGTAGGCCGGGTGCCCTGCGGGTGCCCGGTTCGTATCCTCTGAGATCCAGATGACCTGTGCATCCTGCGGATCGGAGGTGCCGTCCGGTGCCCGCTTCTGCCCGCACTGCGGCCACCAGGTGTACCTGCGGGGTGACCAGCGGCGGGTGGCCACCGTGCTGTTCGCCGACCTGGCGGGGTTCACCGGGCTCTCCGAGACCCTCGATCCGGAATCGGTGAAGAACGTCGTCGACCAGTGCTTCGCAGCCCTGGCCGGCGACGTGACGAGCCATGGCGGCCGGGTCGACAAGGTGGTGGGTGACGCCATCATGGCCATCTTCGGCGCCCCGCGTGCCCACGAGGACGACGCCGAGCGGGCCGTCCGCACCGGGCTCCAGATGCAGCTGACCATCGCCGACCTGGGCCGGGAGATCGGGCTGCCGCTGCAGCTCCGGGTCGGGATCAACACCGGAGAGGTGCTGGTCGGAGGTCTCCGCGCCGGAGGCGACTACACAGCGATGGGTGACGCCGTGAACGTGGCATCCCGCCTCCAGACGTCGGCGTCCCCGGGCACGGTCGTGGTCGGGCCCGCCACCCATGCCGCCACGGTCGGGGTCGTGTCGTACCGGGACCTGGGACCCCTTCACGCCCGGGGACGCGAGGAGCCGGTGGAGGCCTGGGAGGCGGTCGAGTGCCTGGTGCCTCCGGGGCACCGGCCCACCAGGACAAACTCTCCCCTCGTCGGTCGTGACGACGAGCTGGCTCTCCTTCGGCACGGTCTCGCCTCGTCGATGGCGCGCAGTCGAGCGTCACTCGTCGTGCTGGTGGGGGACGCCGGCATAGGCAAGAGCCGGCTCACCGAGGAGCTGGCGACCTGGTCGTGTGCCGAGCACGACGCCCTCGTCCTCGAGGGACGCTGCGTCCCGTACGGGGAGGCCAACCCGTGGTGGCCGGTGGCGGAGGCGGTGCGCCAGGCCTGTGGGATAGAGGGCCGGGACCCGGCGGAGACGGCCGAGGTCAAATGTCGCGAGACGGTGGCCACCACGCTCGGCCTGCCTCCCGACGCCCCCGACGTGAGGGTCGTGACGGCCGGGCTCATGCACCTCATGGGGGACCAGGACGCCCTGGCCGACGTGGACCCGCAGCGGGCACGTCAGGGGGGCCGCAAGGCCTTGAACACCCTCGTGGCCGGCCTGGCCCGCCGGCGGCCGGTGATGATCGTCCTGTCGGAGATGCACTGGGCCGACGACCTCGTGCTGGAGCTGGTCGGTGCCCACATGGAGCGCCTGGCGCGACTGCCGGTGAGCCTCGTGCTGACCGGGCGCCCGGAGCTGCTCGAGAGGTGGGACCCGCCGCGCGGCCGGCACAACCTCACGATCGCCCACATCGACCCGCTCGACCCGGAGTCCAGCCGCTCCCTCGTCGCCGCCCTGCTGGAGGGCGCCGTCCCCCCCGGTCTGGCGGACACCGTGGCTGAGCGGAGCGGGGGCAATCCACTCTTTCTCGAGGAGCTGGTCTCGCTGGTCGCCTCCGGGACCAGCGAGCTGCCGGTCACCCTCCGCGGGATCGTGGCGGCCCGCGTCGACCACCTCCCCATCGAGGAGCGCTCCATCCTCGAGGACGCCGCCGTGGTCGGGCGCAGCGGTCTCGTCTTCACCCTGCGCGCCCTGGCAAGGGCACGCGGGGCCGGGGACGCCGAGCAATCGTTGAACCGGCTGGTGGGAGGCGACCTGCTCACCGTCGATGGCGGTCGCTGGGAGTTCCGCTCCGACGTGGTGCGCGAGGTCGTGTACGACACCCTCACCAAGTCCGACCGCGCCCGGCGCCATTCCCAGCTCGGCACCTGGATCACGGAGCAGTCCCGGCGCATCGGCCGGGAGGACGAGTTCCTCGAGCAGGTCGCCCACCACCACGCCACGGCGGCCGAGCTGGTCACGGAGATGGGGGCCATCGCGGGGGTGCCCGACGACGCCGCCCAGATCGCCTTCGACGCCCTGTCCGTCGCCGCCGTCTGGGCCATGGACCGGGAGCTGTTGCTGCCCGCCGTCCGCCTCCTCGACCGCGCCCTTTCCCTGTCGGGGCCGATCGATCCGGAGTCGCGGCGCCGGCTCCTGCTCGACCGGGCGCTGGTGCGGACCAACCTCCGGGAGTTGGCCGGGGCCGGGGCCGACCTCGAGGAGGCGGAGGCCGGCGCCGATGCCCTCACCCACGCCCGCTACCTCACCGTTCTCGGGTTCCTCGAGCAGACCTCCGGGGAGATGGAACGGTCGATGGCAACGCTGGAGCAGGCCGTCGACGCCTGGCGGGCCCTCGGGGATCGCGAGGGTGAAGGTGATGCGCTTCGGCGCGCGGGCATGACGAGCCTGTTTGCCGGTGACGTCGTCCACGCCGAAAAGCTCCTGACCCAGGGCCTGTCGATCGCCCGTTCGCTCGGCTCCCGGCGGGACGAGGCCTGGGCGCTGTGGCACCTGGCGTGGGCCGCGTTCGCGTCCGACGACGCCCTCCTGGCCGAGGAGCGGCTCCGGGAGGCGGCCGATGCCTTCATGGCCGTCGGCGACGCGGGAGGCCAGGGCTGGGTCAAGGGACTGCTCGGCTATATCCGCCTGACCCAGGGACGGAGAGCCGAGGCGGAACGGCTGGCGCTCGATGTTCTCGACGACGCCCGCGATCGCGGTGACCGCTGGGCGGTGGGAATGCTCCTGGTGCTTCTCGGCCTGGTCCGCCTCTGGGAGGGGGCGGTGGGCTCGGCGGTTGAGCTGGGACGGGAGGCGAAGATGATGTTCGCCTCCATCGGGGACCCGGCGGGGCTGCTGCGGGCCATGACCCTGCTGGCGCGGGCACTGGCGTCAGCCGGCCGGATGTCCGACGCCCGCCGGGTGGCCGACGACGCCCAGGCCCTCGGCGTGAGCGGTCCACCTTCCGCCATGGAGCCGTTCACCGACCGGCTGATCCCCCTCGCCGTGGCTCTGCAGGCGGGGGACTGGCGGACCGCGACCGGCATCGTGGTCGAGCCTCCGCTGACCGGACTGGCCATCGCGGAGATCCAGACCATGAAGGGCCTGGCGCTCCTGCAGGCCGGTCAGATCTCCGAGGGCCGTGCCGCCCTGGAAGAGGCCGCCCGCCAGGACGGCCCCCACGGCGCCAAGCCCAACCTGTGGGCCACGCTGGCACTGGGTCGGGCGGCGGCCGGCGACGCCGAAGGGGCCATCGCCGCTGCCGACGAGGCGCTGGCGTCCGATCCCCCGGGGACGTACCGGGATGACGCGACCGCCGAGGTCGCCAGGGCCTTTGCCTTCGGGACGCTGGGGCGCCGGGCCGAGGCCGCCGAGTCCCTGGCCCACGCCCGGTCTCTCGTCGGCCCGACCGAGGACCGGTTGATGGACGCGGTGGTCGAGCTCGCTGCCGCCCGGGTGGGCGCCGACGGCCAGGCGGCCGCATCCGTCCTCGAGCACCTCGGCGAGATGGGGGCGACCGGAGACGGGTGGGACAACGTGTTCCGGGCCGCGGCCGGCGTCCCGTCGGACTCGTGACGGTCAGTTCTCGATAGAGAGAACGGCCTCCGCCAGCCGGCCGACGTCGGCGGCCGGGTCGACCGATCCTGAGCCGGCGTTCTGCCGTGCCATCCCCACCCCGGCCGGCACCACGACCAGCTTCGAGAATCCGTGCGCCACGAACTCCTCCAGCCGGGCGCGCAGTCCGTCGAGGCCCTGGCCGATGACCGAGGCGGGATCCGTTCCCGGGCGCCGGGCCACCATTGCCCGGGCCAGCCGATCGGGAAGCGGGCCCTCCGTGTAGATCACCAGCGCGCCCCAGTGCTCCGGGTCCATGGCCCGGCCCGCCTCGGCCGCCGCCTTCTCCACGACCGCCCTGCCCTCCTCGGCCTCGGTCGGGGTGCAGAAGCTCGGCAGCCACCCGTCACCCAGGCGCCCGATCCGCCGCAGCTCGCTCGGAGCCCGGCCTCCGAGCCAGACATCGGGTGGGCTCTGCACCGGCTTCGGACGCAGGCTCACCCCGTCGACCCGGAAATAGGTGCCGGCGTGGTGGACGTCGTCCTCGAGCCACAGCCGGCGGATCAGCGGCAGCGCCTCGTCGAAGATGGCCGCCCGCTCCCGTCGATGCACGCCGAAGGCGCCGTGCTCGGCGGGCTCGGGCGCGCCCAGCCCGACCGCCGGAAGCAGTCGCCCCCCGGAGAGCCGGTCGAGGGTCGCGAGCTCCTTGGCCAGCATCACCGGATTGCGCCCGGGAAGCACCAGCACGCTCGTGCCGAGCTTGAGGCGGCGGGTCCGCCCGGCCGCGACGGCCAGGCCGACGAGGGGATCGAGCGCCTCACCGGTCAGGCGCTCGGACAGCCAGAGCGAGTCGAAACCGGTCCCCTCCAGGGCGTCGACGAGGTCCGCGAACGCACCCGGCTCGAAGAAGCCGGTGCCGAGCCCGTAGCCGACGCGGACCTTCACGAACCGCTCAGTTCACCTGGCGATCGCGGCCCTCCCAGTAGGGCGCGCGCAGCTTGAACTTCTGCAGCTTCCCGGTGGCGGTGCGGGTCAGCGGATCGGAACGGAACTCGATCGACGTCGGGCACTTGTAGTGCGCCAGCCGCGATCGCGCGAACTCGATCAGCTCCGCCTCGTCCACCGCCGTCCCCGGCTTGGTGACGACGAGGGCCTTGACCGTTTCCCCCCACTTGTCGTGGGGAACCCCGATGACCGCCACCTCGGCCACGGCCGGATGCTGGTACAGGCAGTCCTCCACCTCGATCGACGAGACGTTCTCTCCCCCGCTGATGATCACGTCCTTCTTGCGGTCCGAGATCACGGTGTACGCCCCGTCGGCGAGGCCGCCGTCCCCGGTGTGGAACCAACCGTCGACGACGACCCGGGACGTCTCCTCGGGCTGGTTCCAGTACCCGGCAAAGACGTGGTTGGAGCGGGCCAGCACCTCACCCTCGGCATCGACGTCCATGCGAACGCCCACCGCGGGGGCACCGGCACGGGACAGCAGGCGGGCCCGCTCCCCCGCCGCGATGTCGTCCCATTCCTCGCGCCGGCGGTTGATCGTCAAGAGCGGTGCGGTCTCGGTCAGCCCATAGATCTGGATGAACTCCCAGCCCAGGTCGGTCTCCACCCGCTCGATCACCGCCGAAGGCGGCGGGGCGCCGGCCACCACCATGCGCACGGTCCCGGCCCCCGGGACGGGCCGGCCGTCGGCGCGGCGCTGTCCGGCCGCGTCGAGGACGGCCGCCACCACCGCCGGGGCGCCACAAAGGAGAGTGACCCCGTCGGCCTCGACGCGGCTGAGGATGTCCTCTCCATCGACCTTGCGCAGCACCACGTGACGCCCGCCCATGGCGGTGACCGCGTACGGCATCCCCCATCCGTTGCAGTGGAACATCGGCAGGGTGTGGAGCAGGACGTCGCGGTCGGTGACGGTGGTATGCCAGCCGAAGGTCACCGCATTCAGCCAGCAGTTCCGGTGTGTCAGCTGCACACCCTTGGGCCGGGCCGTGGTTCCCGACGTGTAGTTGATGCTGCAGGTGGCCGACTCGTCGGGGGCCCACTGGTCGGGAACGGCGTCGGGCGGGGCGGGGCCGAACAACTCGGCGTCCTGGGTCCCGTCGAGCACGATCCGCTCCTTGGCGGTGACGCCCGCCAGAGCCTGGTCGAGCTCGGGATCGACCAACAGGACCCGGGCCCCGGAGTGGTCGACGATGTAGGAGACCTCGTCGGAGTTCAGCCGGAAGTTCACCGGCACCAGAACGCGGCCATGGGCGCTGACCCCGAAAAACGAGATCAGGAACCGGGCCGAGTTCGGCGAGACCAGGGCCACCCGCTCCCCGAACCCGATCTCCATCCGGTCCAGGGCCAGGGCCATGCCCCGGGCGCGCGCCGCCACCTCGGCGTAGCTGAGGCGACCCAGACTGCCCGGCCCCCCGGGCTCGTCGACGACCGCCGTGCGCTCCCCGTAGACGAGCTCGGCGCGGTCGAGGAAGTCCCCGACCGTGAGCGGAACATGCACTGGAACCCCCTTGGGACGATTGTTCCGAACGGGCCTGTTCAAGTTACCGCCGGGAGGGCAGGATGACTCCATGGGGAGGCTGCCGGACCGGCGGCTGCTGTTGGGGACGAGCGGGGAGGGCTGGGCGCTGACCCGGCCGGAGCAGGCGGCGCTGGTCATCGGGCCGCCCCGGTCGGGGAAGACCCGGGGGGTCGTCATTCCCAACGTCGTCGGGGCCCCCGGTCCGGTGGTGTCGACGTCGACGAAGCCCGACGTGATGAGGAGCACGGCGGAGGTTCGGGCTGCCGACGGCCGGTGCTGGCTCTACGACCCCACGGGCCAGATCGCCCCTCCGGTTGGTGTGGAGCCGCTGCGCTGGTCACCCGTGCCCCGGACCGGGCAGTGGGACCCGGCGGTCCATGCGGCCCGAACCATGGTCCAGGTGGCCCGGCCCCGCTCGTCCGGGGACCAGCGGCACTGGGACGACCGGGCCGAGGCGCTCATCGCCCCCCTCCTCCACGCCGCGGCTCTGGCCGGGGAGACCATGCGCACCGTGGCGACCTGGGTGAACCGGAGGCAGTCGGCACCGGCCCTGGCCACCCTGGAGGCGGCGGGCTCCGAGCTGGCGGTGGACGCCCTGCTGTCGGCCACGGCCAGCGAGGAGCGGGAGCTGTCGGGGATCTGGTCGACCGCCTCAGCCGTGCTCGGCGCCTACCGGACGGAGGCGGCGCTGGCGACGACCGACGGGCCCAACTTCGACACCCGCGACTTCGTTCGCTCCAGGGACACCGTGTACATATGCGCGCCGGGGCGCCAGCAGGACCTCGTCGCTCCGCTCGTCGCCGAGTTGGTGGACGAGATCCGCGGTGACCGCTACGCGCTCGCGGCCGAAGACGGTGGTCCTGACTTCCCGGCACTGGTGATGGCGCTCGACGAGGTGGCCAACATCGCCCCTCTTCCCGGTCTCCCGGCCATGGTGAGCGAAGGCGGGGGCCAGGGCGTGATGACGATCGCCTGCTTCCAGGACCTGTCTCAGGCGGCCGGGCGGTGGGGGGAGGGGGCGCGGGGGTTCCCCACCCTGTTCGGGGCCAAGCTCGTCCTGCCCGGAGTCGCCGACGTCACGACGCTGCGTTCGATGTCGGCCCTCGTCGGGGAGCACGACGTGACCGTGCGGGCACGGAGCCGGAGCGGGTGGCGGGGGGCGTGGACGACGTCTTGGTCGACCCGGCGCCAGCCCATGCTGCCGGCCGACGCCATCCGCCGGGGTCGGCCCGGGTGTGCGCTTCTGATCGAAGGTGACCGGGAAGCATCGTGGGTCGGCCTGGCGGCCCCGGAGCTCGAGCGGGGCCGGCGCCGGGTGGCGGAACGGGGCCGGGACCGGGGCCTGGGCCTCGAACGTTGATCCAGGACCCCCGGCAGTCGTCGTTGGCCTAACGGGAGCGACCGAGTACCGGATCCCTCTCTCTGTCGCGTTCCCTGTCCCGGCCCCGCCCGGCGTCGAGGGACCGACCGAGGCGGAGGGCGGTCGAGCGCAGAAGGCGGGCCACCTCCTGACGCTCGGCCCGCTGCAGCCCGCTCCGGTCCTCGCTGCCGGCTGGGCCCCGTCCCACCGCCTCGGGCCCCAACGGTCGGGAAACGTCCCTCACCTCCCAACGGTCGCGGTACGCCTCCACCGCCCCGGCGGCGGCGCGCCATGTACGACGCTCCTCGGAGCTGCGCGGCGGCGGTCCGATCGCAGAAACCAGGTAGGAGGGTGGATCCAGCTCGGCGGCGTGGGCGCGAGCGGTCATCTGGTGTCGCAGCGAGTCCTGCCGGGCCAGGGTGGCCGCCAGGCCCGCTCCGGCGTCGAGACCGGCCACGACGTAGTAGCGGGCCCGATCGCCGGATTCGAGGGACGGGCCAGCGGGGGCCCCGAGCACCAACCAGTCCTCGGCCCCGACCTGGCGCGCCTGGTACGGGGTGCCGGCGTATCCCCACCGCATCCGCAGCCCGGCGGCGGCGCTGACATCCTGCCGCGCCCCGGCGGGCCCCTCCAGCGCCTCCGCGCCAGGCGCCACGCGCCAAACCTGTCCCGCCCGCCACCCCAGTCGGCGCGCCGCCCCGTCGAGCTGAGCCACCACGACCGTGTCCCCACCACGCACCTCCAGTCCTCCGACCACGGCCCGGTGGAGGTCGAGGACACCCTCGCGCCGGAGCAGATCACGGGCCCATTCGTTGAGGTCGTCGACGTCGGCGCGGCCGGCGGCCACCATGACCGTGCGTGGCGTCGCGTCCCACTGCGACCGCCAGTCGGCGACGAGCCGGGCGCGGAGGGCGGAAGGGGACTCCGACAGCGCCAGTCGGTCCCCGACGCGGTACACGGTCGCGTCCAGTCCGGGCGCCGTGCCGCGCCCGGCCGGGACCCGCTCGTGGGCGCGGTAGAGCTCCAACGGGCCCACCGCGTCGGCCACGGCCCGCCACCCAGCGGCGCGGTCGACCTCCGGTATCTGGGCGGGGTCCCCGACCAGCACCACTCCCACGCCCGTCCGGCGGGCGGTCTCGAGCACCCGCACGACATCGGTGGAGGCGAGCTCCACCGCTCGGTCGACGACCAGCACGGTCGGCGTCACCACCGGCGCCGCCAGCGGCGCCAGCCGCCCCATAACCCCGTCGAGGTCGTTCGACTCGATGCCGGTCGCCGCCTCGAGCCGTTGGGCCACGGCCCCGTCGGCCGAGGTGCCGATGACCCGCACGCCCCGGTCCGACCAGAGGCGCCGGCACGCCGCCAGCACCTGCTCACGAGCAGGGCCGGCACGCGCCGCGAGGACCTGCACGGCGTCGGGCGACGCGGCCAAACGGCTGACGGTGTCGCGTGCCGCCCCGTCCAGGCCCGGCTCCCGGGCGAGCAGGTCCTCGATCACAGGCGTCTCCACGACAACCCGGCTCCGGCCGCGCAGGTCCTGCGCCAGCGCCGCCGCCCGGCGGCCCGCGTCCAGTTCGGCGCGCGTGGTCCAGCGCTCCCGGTCGGTGGCCACGACCACCACCCGGCCCCGATCGGTGCGGACCACGTCCTCCCGCCGCAGCGGCGCCCGGCCGCTGAGTCGCAGCACGCCGGGAGAGCCGAGGACCCGATCGACGGCGCCCCGGGCCTCCGAGGCGGAGATCCCGTCGGGATGGGCGGTGCACACCGCCCGCAGAATGTCGCGGCGAGAGAAGGTCGAGATGCCAGTCAACCCGAGGGCCTCCTCCACCGCCCGGGACGGGTCGTCGGGTCCGGGCGGGCGCCGCCCCCGGCCCACCACCGCCCGGGCCACCTCGCCGTCGAAGCCGGCCTCCCGGGCCCGGGCCTGCCATTCGGGCGCCAGCAGCTCGACGGACAGACCGGCATGGCGGGCCGGCCGGTCGACGAGGGCCGCCAGCCGGGCGGCGGCGGGGCTCGATCCCCCATGGGCCGCCATGACCGCCTCGACCTGTACCCGCCGCTGCGAGAACCGCCGGCAGACCCCCTCCGGGACGCCCTCCACCTGTGCCACCCCACCCCGGACGGGGCCGAACCGCAGACCCAGGCGCTCGGAGAGCTCGTGGCGGAGGTGGGCCTCGAAGAGATGTCCCGCCGTGTGCAGGTGCTTGTCGAGGACCAGCCGGTCGACCGCCATCCAGCGGCCGGCGCCGACGGGGGCGTGACCGAGGTTGGCGACAATCACGTGGGCATGCAGATGAGGGTCCCCGCTGCGACTGGTCCGGTGCGGGAACGCCGCCCCGACCATGCCCGCCGCCCGCTCGCCAGCGTTGAGAACCACCGCCTCGTCCTCGAGGTAGGCGACGGCGGCGTCCAGGGCGGCCGTCCGGCCGCTCTCGATCTCCCGGCCCACCTCCGGGCCGGCCACCGCCCACATGACCGACACCGACTTGGCCACCTGGAAGGTCAGCTCCACCCCCCTCACCCGGACCGGCCGCACGTGGAGGGTCGCGCCGGTGAAGGGGTGGCGGCCCTCGAGCACGGCCGCCAGGCCCTCCCGGCCGACGTCGCCCGCCAGACCGAGATCCCCCGACCCCCGCCCGATCCACCGCCCGGGTCCCTCCAGGCCCTCGGCCACGATCCCCAGGTAATAGGCCTCGGTCCCGGGCCGGATGGGGGTCGACCGGATCATGCATTTTCATGCTATTTCATATGA